>JAUSQH010000504.1 GCA_030652895.1 Alphaproteobacteria bacterium | reverse complement strand
ACGGTTTCAATGCAAGCGGCGTTAATCTGATCAGGCGTATATGGGATTTTGAAATCCAGATATTCCGCCGACTTGAACAGCCGCTCGGTATGTTCTTTTAGTCTGAAAATCGTACCGCTATAAACCCGCTCACCTTCGAATACGCTGTCGGCGTAATGCAATCCATGGGTCAGCACATGTATCTTGGCGTCGCGCCAGGGTACTAGCTTGCCGTTGAACCAGATCAGACCGTCGCGATCATCAAAGGAAGCAGTGGACATAGTCATATTTCCGCAAATTAGAGGATTGGTGTAAGTTGCAGCAACAATGAACCGTTGCTGATGCAGCTATTACCCAAAACAGGGTTAAAACAAGTGTTTTTCAGACCTCACGAACGATTATGTCGTAAAACTGTGCTTGGTTGTAACAAATCACTCGAAATATGTCAACATGACTGACATAAATATTTTGCCTCCCGATAGTGGTCCGCATGACGCCGCCGAAACGGCCGAAATTCGCCAGGCCATCGAACTGCTGTTTTTTGCATACCGTGATTTTACCAGCGATCCGGACGTTATTCTGTCGCGCTCTGGCTATGGCCGCGCCCACCACCGGATATTGCATTTTGTTGGCGCCTATCCCGGCATTAATGTTGCCCAGTTACTGGCGATTTTACGCATAACCAAACAAAGTCTGGGACGGGTGCTGAAACAGTTACTCAAACAGGGGTTTGTTGAGCAACGCCCCGGTAAACACGACCGTCGGCAACGGCTGCTATTTCTCACCGGGAAAGGCCGGGAGTTCGAAGCGCGTCTCTCTAGCCCGCAACACGAACGGGTGCGCCGCGCCTTTGCGGCAGCCGGACCGGATGCGGTTTCCGGATATTTGCAGGTTCTGGAACATCTGATCAATGAATCAGAACGCAAAATCATTCTTGACGCAATCAAGCGCGGCTAAAATGCCCATGACGGACGCAATTGTGGAAACTGAAACCGGCGCGCCACATATCCTGGTAGTTGATGACGACACGCGCCTTCGCAAGCTTTTGCAAAAGTTCCTGATGGAGCACGGCTATCGGGTCACCCTTGCCGCCAGCGCGCATGAGGCGCGCGCGCATATGGATGGGCTGATGTTCGATCTGACCGTGCTGGATGTGATGATGCCCGGAGAAAGCGGTCTGACGTTGACGCAGTTTTTGCGCGGTCGTTCAGAGATGCCGGTGCTTTTGCTTTCCGCGCGATCGGAACCCGCCGCGCGCATCGCAGGGCTTGAAGCAGGCGCCGACGATTATCTGGGCAAACCATTTGAGCCGAAAGAACTTTTGCTACGCATTCAGGCCTTGCTGCGCCGTGCGGCGGCGGTGCCGGAATCATTGCTGCGCACAATCCGTCTTGGTGAATGGGAAGCCGATCTGGAGCGAGGCGATCTGCGAAATGGAGACAGGCTTATACGGCTTGCACCGGGTGAACTCAGTTTATTACGGCTCCTGGCCGCCCAGCCAGGTATGCCAGTTAGCCGCACAGAGCTTTCGGAACAAACCGGAGCAGCACAGGAACGCACGGTTGACGTGCAGATCACGCGGCTGCGGCGTAAATTCGAAGCAGACCCCCGCGCGCCACGCTATCTGCAAACCGTCCGCGGACAGGGATATGTGCTTTGGCCGGATTAACCCGACTCCGGCCCTTAAAAAATGTTCTGCCAAAGGGCCTGTTTGCCCGGTCACTGCTGATTGTGGTGGCTCCGGTGGTGTTGTTACAGGCCATCGTTACCTACATTTTTTTTGAACGGCATTGGGATACCGTGACGCGGCGGCTATCAAGGGCTGTTGCCGGCGAAGTCGCTATGCTCACCGAGACGTACAGCAGCCCGATGGACGCCGCCAAGATGCAGTCCGTGAATACGCAGGCAGCGCGAACTTTTCAGTTGGAGGTCGCCTTCCTTCCGGGTGACAAGTTACCCCGGCAATCGTCAGATAACCCTTTTTTTTCTCCGATCGTGACACTCGACGATGAGCTTTCCAAACATATCTCGCAAAATTTCTGGATCGATACACACCGGTATGGTGATTATCTGGACTTACGTGTCCAAATGAACCAGGGCGTGCTGCGCATCCTGACGCCGCGTAATCGGGTCACGTCGCAGACTGCACATATTTTCATCTTGTGGATGTTCGGGACATCGCTGGTGTTGATGAGTGTTGCCGTTGTGTTTCTGCGCAATCAGGTGCGCCCGATAGCCTTGCTGGCCCAGGCCGCGGAAGAATTTGGCAAGGGGCGCGAAGTCCCGGATTTCAAGGCGGCAGGCGCCACAGAGGTCAGGCAGGCCGCAGCGGCGTTTCTGGAAATGCGGGACCGTATCGGCCGCCAGATCGCACAGCGTACGCACATGCTGGCGGGGGTCAGTCACGATCTGCGCACCCCCCTGACGCGGATGAACTTGCAACTCGCCATGCTTCCCGAAAGCGACGAGATTGAAGCGCTGCGCGCCGACATACGTGAAATGCAATATATGCTGGATGAATATCTGGCGTTTGCGGGGGGCCAGGCGGGTGAAGCGGAAAGCCAGACGGACATTGCCCAGCTTATCGAAGAAATCGCGGCTGAATATGCCAGGCAAGGCGCGCCGGTCATTTGTCACACTGAGCAAAATCTGCAAATGCCGTTGCGGCGCGGAAACTTCAAGCGATGCATCGTCAATCTGGCCGAGAATGCGCGAGCTTACGGCAAACAGGTCGAAATTAATGCGATCAGAACGGCCGATCATATTGAAATTTCAATTGACGACGACGGTCCTGGCTTGCCGCCCGAAAACTACGAAGACGCCTTTCTGCCCTTTCAGCGCTTTGACGATAGCCGGAATCCGGATCGGGCCGGAGTTGGTCTTGGGCTTGCCATTGCCCGTGATATCGCCCGCAGCCACGGCGGGGATATAAATTTGGGCCGCAGCGCCCTTGGCGGTTTGCGCGCGACTATCCGTGTCCCCATGTAAAATGATATGAAATACACTGATTCACAAAGAGTGAGACGCCGTGAGCGATAGCAATGAACAAGCCACAAACACCCCGTGGATTTCCGCCGGAAGCCAGTCCGCGACGGCGTTGATAGGCCGGTTGGTCCGCGATCATATGCGTCCGCATATGTGGCGCATAATTGCCGCCATGCTGTTGATGGCGGTGGCGGCGGCTGCAACCGCGATGAGTGCGCAGTTGCTGGACCCGGCAATCAAATACCTGTTCCTGGATAAAGACCCGAACATGTTGACGCTGATACCGCTGGCGGTATTTGCCGTGATGGTTTTAAAGGCGGCCGCAAGTTATGGCGAAAATGTTCTGATGAATTTCGTCGGACAGCGTATCATCTCGGATGTTCAGATTGGCATGTTCGAGCATCTGATGAAGGCGGATACCGGCTGGCTGCGGCAATATCATAGCGGCAAGATCATCTCGCATTTTCTCAATGATGCGGTGCTGATGCGCGAGGCGGTAAGCCGTTCGATCACTGGCCTTGGCAAGGATTTTCTAACACTTGTGTTTCTGATCGGGGTGATGCTCTATCAAGATCCGGTGATGACCGGCATCGCGATTTTCATATTACCGGCCGTCGTCGGCTTTGTGCGGCAACTCGCCCGGCGCATGCGCAAGTCGGTAAATTATGGCATGGCGGAAACCGGTAATCTCTCCACCTTGCTTTCCGAAACCCTGGCCGGTAGCCGCGTCGTCAAGGCGTATGGCCAGGAAAGCCACGAAATCCGGCGCGTCACTCAATCTATTGACCGCCGCATGGAATTTATCATGCGCGGCGTACGGGCGCGCTCCGCCGCAGCCCCTATCACAGAAGCGCTGACAGGCCTTGCGATTGCCGCCGCCATTTACTATTCGGGCGTACGCGCACTTTCGGGCAACATGGAAATCAACCATTTTGCCGCGTTTCTAGGAGCCATGATGCTGGCTTATCAGCCGCTGAAAAGTCTGGCGACCCTCAGCACGGCTTTGCAGGAAGGACTGGCCGCCGCCGCGCGCAGCTTTTCGGTGATGGACGTAAAGCCCACCATCAAAGAAGCGCCAGACGCAGCGCCGCTGCGTGTACCGCAAGGCCGAATCCGGTTTGAAGATGTACATTTCTCATATGATGAAAACACCCCTGCGCTGCGCGGCATTGATCTGGAAATCGCGCCCGGCCAGACGGTGGCGCTGGTCGGCCCCAGCGGTGCCGGCAAAAGCACAATGCTGAATCTGATCCCCCGCTTTTATGACGTCCGTTCGGGCCGCCTGACGATTGATGGCGCGGACGTGCGCGAGGTAACAATGGCGTCCCTGCGTGAGGCAATAGCGCTGGTCACGCAAGAACCGTTTCTGTTTGATGACACAGTGCGCGCCAATATCGCCTATGGGCGGCCGGAAGCGGACAGCAAGGACATTGAGGCTGCCGCCCGCGCCGCGGACGCACATGATTTTATAACGGATTTGCCACAAGGCTATCTGACGATCGTTGGCGAGGCCGGCATGCGATTATCTGGCGGCCAGCGCCAGCGGATCGCAATCGCCCGCGCCATGCTGAAAAACGCACCGATCCTGCTGCTGGACGAGGCGACGTCGTCGCTGGATACTGATTCCGAGCGCCAGGTACAGGGCGCACTGTCGCGGCTGATGCAGGGCCGCACCTCACTGGTGATTGCGCACCGTCTGTCAACCATCATGGATGCCGACTGCATTCATGTAATCGTCGACGGGCGCATTGTCGAATCGGGTACCCACCAGCATTTGCTGGCCCAGAACGGTATGTATGCTGGACTATGCCGCAATCAGTTCAATGATGGTGCGATTCCATATCCGGCTGGCGAAACCCGGCACACGGCGGCATTTCCAGCCACATGAAACTCTCCACCCAATTGTTTCATAACACTTATTTGCGAATCATCTTATGCTGGCTTGCCGCCCTGCTTATCCGGATTGTTTGGGCAACCGGACGGTGGCGTACCGTGGGGGCGCAAACCCCGGCGGCGTTTTGGGACAAGAACCAGCCCTTCATACTTGCCTTCTGGCATGGACGGCTGATGATGATGCCCTATTGCTGGCGCCGGGAAAAAGGGATGAATATGCTGATTTCACAGCACCGGGACGGCGAACTGATTGCACGGACCATAGGGCATTTCGGGGTGGGCGCCGTGCGCGGCTCAAGCGCCAAACCCGGCAAGCGGGATAAAGGTGGTGGTGGCGCACTGCGCGCCATGATCAAACAATTATCGCGCAATGAATATGTTGGCGTCACGCCCGATGGACCGCGTGGACCTGCCCAATGCGTGGGTGACGGCATACTTTCAATCGCACGGCTTTCCGGCACACCGGTTATTCCGGTAAGTTTTGGGACATCACGACGCATTCACGCCAGAAGCTGGGACCGGTTCTTAATTGCTTTGCCGTTTTCACGCGGCGTATTTGTGTGGGGAAATTCACACTACGTACCTCGCAATGCCGACGCGCAGATGCTTGAACAGGCGCGCCAGTCTCTTGAAGACGATCTCAACCGGATTACCAAAGAAGCTGACGCGCTGAGCGGCTATCCGTCTACAGAGGGTACGGCGTAGTGCAGTGGCTTTACCGCTGCATAACCTTGCTCGGCGGTCCGCTGATCAGTTTCCTGCTATGGCGGCGCCAGATTGCCGGCAAGGAAGACCCGGACCGCATGGCCGAACGTAAGGGAATTACGAGCGCGGCGCGTCCGGCGGGGCGGTTATTATGGGTTCATGCGGCCAGCGTAGGCGAAGCCCTTTCAGGACTTCCGCTGGTGCAGCGGTTTTTGGAACGCCATCCTGATCTAAATGTGCTTATTACCACCGGCACAGTTTCATCCGCCCGCGTTCTGGCGAAGCAATTACCCGAACGCGTCGCGCATCAGTATGTTCCGGCCGACCGGGGGCCCTGGGTGCGGCGCTTTCTGGATCACTGGCAGCCGGACATGGGCGTCTGGATTGAATCCGAACTATGGCCGAATTTGATGCTGGAGGCGCATGGACGCGGCATTCCAATGGCACTTGTGAACGGCCGCATGTCAGCGCGTTCCTATCGGCGATGGCAGCTGGCACGGAGCAGCATCACGCGATTACTGAACTGTTTTCGCGTCATTCTGGCGCGTGACGAACAAAGCGCACATTTTATCCGGGATTTGGGTGCGCCCCACGCCATCTGTGTTGGCGATCTGAAGCAGGCGGCGGATCCATTGACCGTTGACGAAGCGGAGCTGACCCGCCTGCAGGCCGACATCGGCAGCCGGCCAGTCTGGGTCGCCGCCAGCACCCACCCTGGGGAAGATGAAACGGTTTTTGAAGTTCATAAAAAATTGTGTGAGCAGTTCCCCACGCTGCTCACGATCATTGCACCGCGTCATGCGGATCGTGGCCGCCAGATCACAACCCAGCTGTCACGTGACGGCCTGAAAGTTGTGCGCCGCTCCGCGGGTGAAATGCCAACCCCGGATACGGACATCTATCTTGCCGACACCATGGGTGAGATGGGGTTGATTTACCGCCTGGCTGCAGTTGCTTTTATTGGCGGAAGCCTGGTTCCCCATGGCGGGCAAAATCCGCTGGAACCGGCGCGCCTTGGCTGCGCCATTCTACACGGCCCGCATGTTGGCAATTTCACGTCAATTTATGCAGACATGGATGCCGGCGGCGCGGCGCGGCAGATCAGCGATGTTACGCGTTTGGCCGATTCGGTGGCGGTGCTGTTGCGGGACAAGCAGGCTGCCGCATCGCGCGGGCGTGTGGCAAAGGCGCTTGCGTTAAAAGGACGCGACAATGTGCTGAAACATATCTTTACCGCTATAGAATCGCTGCTGCCGGAACCAAAATAATGCGCACGCCGGAATTCTGGTATCCATCTGCCGGACGGCGTGCTGGCGCCCTGCCCTGGCTGCTTTCGCCCTTTGCCATGTGTTACAGGTGTGTGGGCCGGTTGCGCGCGTTCCTGGCCCGCCCCTACGGCGCATCCGTTCCCATAATCTGCGTTGGCAATCTAACTGTGGGCGGCGCTGGAAAAACGCCTGTCGCACTGGCGCTCGCCAGGCGCCTTGTCGGCAAAGGCGTAAAGGTCCACTTTCTTACGCGCGGTTATGGCGGCGCCCTTTCGGGGCCAATCCGCGTTGAGCAAAACCACCACAGCGCTGCGGACGTAGGCGACGAAGCGCTATTGCTTGCGGCCGCGGCCCCGTGCTGGGTTGCACGCAACCGTAAAGACGGAGCCATTGCCGCAATCGCCGGCGGCGCGGAACTGCTTATTCTGGATGACGGGCATCAAAACCCGCATCTGGTCAAAGATTTATCTCTATTATTGGTCGACGCGGAACGTGGTTTTGGCAATGGCTGGGTGGTCCCCTCCGGGCCGTTACGTGAACCCGTCATACGTGGCCTTGCGCGGGCCGATGCAGTGCTGATGATGGGGGAAGGTTCGCAACCCATTATAACTGACAAACAGCAATTGCGCGCGCATAGGCATATTCGCGATCCCGGTACTGTGCGCGGAAAGCGTCTGTTTGCGTTCTGCGGTATTGGCGCGCCACAGCAGTTTTTCGCTATGCTGCGCGAGACTGGCGCCGAGATGGCCGGCGAGCAGGTATTTGCAGATCATCATCCATTTACGGATCATGAGATAAATCAGATCATTTCCCGCGCTGCAAAATCCGATGCAATGCCGGTTACAACGGAAAAGGACTGGGTGCGTCTGCCACCGGCACTGCGCCCCCAGATAATGGCTATCGGCATGGAAATACAGTTTGCGGACGAACCTGCGTTGGCGCGGCTTCTGGAGACTGTGATACACAAGCCCGCATGAAGGTCCCAACTCCATACCGCCGTGTGCGCCGCGCCCTCGAGGCCGCATTGATGCGCGCTTTGCTATATCTGTTGCGCCGTATGCCGGTTGATCGCGCGTCCGCCATTGGCGGGGCCATTGGCCGCGCCGTCGGACCATATCTTGGCGTCACGCGCCGCGCGGAACGAAATCTGCGCCTCTGTTTCAGCGAAAAAAAGGAAGCGGAAATCTCAGCGATCATTCGTGATATGTGGGACAATATTGGCCGCACGGCTTTCGAATATGCACATCTTGACGGCTTTCGTTTCTATGAGAAAGACAGCGCCATCGAAGTTCACGGCATGGCGCATATTGAACAGGTGATATCCGCTGACAAAGGCGCAATTTTTGTCAGCGGCCATTTCGCCAACTGGGAACTGCTGGCGGCAGGCCTGGTACAGCGCGGCCTTCCGGTTATGACCGTGTATCGTCCGGCAAGTAATCCGCTAGCGGATGAAATTATCACTGGGCTGCGTCACGCAATGGGAACGCCACATCAGGCGCCCAAGGGGCCCACCGGCGCACGCATGCTGTTATCCTGGATGGGTGAACGAAAATATATCGCCATGCTGTCCGATCAGAAAATGAATGACGGCGTTGAAGCGCCGCTCTTTGGCCGCCCCGCAATGTGCCCACCGGCGGCCGCGCAGCTGGCGCGCCGCTTTGGCTGCCCCATCGTGTTCGCCAGCATCCGCCGCACCGTTGGGGCGCATTTCGTCATTGAAGTGCAGGAGCCGTTTTTTGTGAACAAAAGCGAAGATCGTACAGGCGATATATTAGCAGGAGTGAATGAAATCAACCGCCGCCTGGAGGCGATTATTCGCGCCTATCCTGCCCAGTGGCTGTGGCTGCATCGCCGCTGGCCGGATTGAGCGCCGCTTCACGCGTCGTTGACGCCACTGCATCACAATACGCCTCCTGGCGCATCGGGTTCCAGTAACGCAACTCTTCCAGCGGAATGGGCTTTCCCGTTACGGCGCAGAGTACAAAACTGCCCGGCGACAAAATCTGATAATCCGACAGGTCATACCGCAACCTGGCCAGACCGTCCGGCTTTCCTGAAAAACTTTTATTATCCATTAGCGGTCATTACTCACAATTCTGATATTAGAATAACCGGCCCTGCGCATCGACCGCAGGTTTTTGAGACGCCTTGCCAGCGGAAGACGGGGCGGGCTTATTCCCTGTGATTGTAGCACCGCGCCGCCCATCGTGAAACTCGATTTCTACGGCCATGCCCGGCGCAGTGTCCCCTGCCCTGTGCAAGGGTTTACCCGTGGCGTCCCGGACCAGTGCAAAGCCGCGCGCCAGCACCCCTTGATGCGAGAGCGCGCGCAACATCTGGCCCAGCCCATCCAGCTTGACCTTATGTTCGCGCAGCAAACGGCGCTCGCTTTCCTGCAAACGGCGGGTGGCTTCGGTCAGGCTGCGCCGCCCGCGCTGAATGTGATCGTGCACAAGTCCTGCCCGTAACCGCGCCGTAATACGCGTCTGACGGGTTTCTCCGGCACGAATATTAGCCAGCAGCGCACGGGGCAGACGCTCCGCCGCCGCATCGAAACGCTGACGGGGTAATCCGAGTATTTCGGTAAGCCGTGGCAGACCACGCGCCGCACTCACTAATCTCGCGCGTTTTTCCTCAAACAAGCGCCCCTGGCCAGCAATCCCGCGGCGCTCCAGATCCAGCACCTGCGCGCGCAATTCGCTGCGCACCGGCACCGCCATCTCGGCGGCGGCCGTCGGTGTCGGCGCGCGCAGATCGGATGCGAAATCGATCAGGGTCGTGTCGGTTTCATGGCCAACGGCGCTGATCAGCGGAATGTCGCTGGCGGCGGCGGCGCGCACCACGATTTCTTCATTGAAAGCCCACAAATCTTCGATGCTGCCACCGCCGCGCGCCACAATCAGCACATCTGGGCGCGGCACCGCGCCGCCGGGCGCCAATCGGTTAAAGCCTTCGATGGCGGCCGCAATCTGGACAGCGGCCTGTTCACCCTGCACCAGCACCGGCCACAGCAGCACATGGCGCGGAAAACGGTCCGCCAGCCGATGCAGAATATCGCGGATCACCGCCCCCGTCGGCGAGGTCACAATGCCGATCACTTCCGGCAGATAGGGGATGAGCTGTTTGCGCGCCGGATCAAACAACCCCTCGGCGCCCAGCTTTTTGCGCCGTTCCTCAAGTTGCGCCAGCAACGCCCCAATACCCGCCGGGGCCATGCTCTCTACGACAAGTTGATATTTGGAGCGCGCCGGATAGGTGGTCAGCTTGCCGCTGCACACCACCTCCATGCCGTCTTCCGGTTTGAAGCGCAGGCCGCCCGCAATCCCCTTCCACATCACCGCATCAATGACCGCGCGGTCGTCTTTCAGGGTCAGATAACAGTGGCCGCTGGCCGCCCGCTTGAACCCGGAAATCTCTCCGCGCACCCGCACAAAGCCAAACTCGCCCTCCACCAGGCGCTTCAGCGCGGTTGAGAGTTCGCTGACGCTTTGTTCGGGCAGGTTGCCGGGGGCTTCTGAAAGACTCACATTATGTCCTTGGGCTTTTTGCTTTGCGATCTACATGATACAAGTCTCGCCTGGTTTTGGGAAATAATGCATGAATATATTGTTGATCGGATCCGGCGGGCGAGAGCATGCGCTGGCCTGGGCGCTGCGCAAGTCGCCATTGCTGGGCAAATTGTATTGCGCGCCGGGTAATGGCGGCATTGCGGCGCTGGCCGCGTGCGTTGATCTGGACCCGCTTGATTTTGCCGCCGTCACCGGGTTCGTGCGGGCGCAGGACATTGATTTTGTCATTGTCGGCCCCGAGGCGCCGCTGGTGGCCGGTCTGGTGGATCACCTTACGGCGCAGGGCGTCAAGGCCTTTGGTCCGACGGCCGCGGCAGCAAAACTGGAAGGGTCGAAGGGGTTCACCAAGGATCTGTGCGCGGCCAATAATATCCCAACCGCCGCCTATCAGCGGTTCAAGGACGCCGACGCCGCCAAACAGTATATTCGCCAACAGGGGGCGCCGATTGTCATCAAGGCGGATGGGCTGGCGGCGGGCAAAGGTGTCGTCCTTGCCCAGACACAGGCCGAAGCGCAAACCGCCGTTGACGACATATTGGGCGGTGCATTCGGTGCGGCTGGCGCGGAACTGGTGGTTGAAGAATTTTTGTATGGCGAGGAGGCCAGCTTCTTTGTGCTGGTGGATGGCGAGACCGCCCTGCCGCTAGCCACCGCGCAGGACCACAAACAGGTGGGGGATGGCGATACCGGCCCCAACACCGGCGGCATGGGGGCCTATTCCCCCGCTCCGGTGATGAGTAATGAAATCTGCGCCCAGACCATGCGCCGGATCATTGAGCCCACCGTCGCCGCCATGGCGCGCGCGGGGACGCC
>JAUSQH010000503.1 GCA_030652895.1 Alphaproteobacteria bacterium | reverse complement strand
AATGGGGCCGGCAAGACGACCTTCTTCAACCTGATATCAGGTGCTTTGCCGGCGGATTCGGGACACGTGATTTTTGACGGTCAGGATATCGTCAGCAAATCCAGCCTTGAGATCGTGCGGCTCGGCATGGTCCGCGCCTTCCAGGTTGCTGCGCTATTTCCTAGTCTCAGCGTTTCAGATGCGATCACGGCCGCCGTCACATCGCATCAACGCCGTTCCGCAGCATTGTTTCGTAGTTTCCCTCTGAAGGGAACGAAGACGCGAGTTGATGAAATCCTGGAGTTGCTGGGGTTGACATCGAAGGCCGCGACGCAGTCGCGCAATCTCAGTCATGGAGATCAGAAACTTCTCGATATTGGGCTCGCGCTGGCGATGGATCCGAAGGTGCTTTTGCTCGACGAGCCGACCGCGGGCATGGGACCGGACGAGCGCTGGCGAATGATCGGCAAGGTGCAGCATCTGTGGGAAGCCAAGAAGATGACCGTGCTTTTCATTGAGCACGACATGGATATCGTTTTCAAGATTGCCCAGACGATTCACGTCCTCAAGTACGGAGCGATCCTGGCGCAGGGCACCGCCGCCGAGATCCGCAGCAATCAGGATGTTATCGATGCTTATCTCGGAACAGATCATCATCTCACTCAAGCAGCTGGAGAGCAATGATGGCTGAACCACTCCTCAGGATCGAAGGCGCGGAAGTCTTCTACGGTGCCAGTCAGATCCTGTTCGGCATCGACCTCGAGGTGGAGAAGGGCCAGACCATGGCTCTTCTCGGCCGCAACGGGGCCGGAAAATCCACGACGTTCAAAGCGATCGCGGGCCTCGCCCCGCCAAAACGCGGCCACGTGATCCTGGCCGGCAAATCCGTGACCGGGCAGCCGCCGTACCGTATCGCAAAGGCGGGTATCGGCTACGTGCCGGAAGACCGCCAAGTCTTTCCCGAACACACCGTCGATGACAACCTGATTGTCGGCGCGAAGAAAGGTCCCTGCGGCGAAGACTATTGGAACACCAAGCGCATCTATGAAGTTTTTCCGCTTCTTGCAGGGATGAAGAC
>JAUSQH010000499.1 GCA_030652895.1 Alphaproteobacteria bacterium | reverse complement strand
AAACCTGCGGTCAAGAAGGCTGCCACCAAACCAGCGGCAAAGAAGCCAGCGGTCAAGAAGGCTGCCACCAAACCAGCGGCAAAGAAGCCAGCGGTCAAGAAAGCCGCCACCGAACCGGCGGCGAAGAAACCTGCGGTCAAGAAGGCTGCCACCAAACCTGCGGCAAAGAAACCTGCGGTAAAGAAAGCCGCCGCCAAGCCAGCGACGAAAAAACCAGCGGTCAAGAAAACTGCCGTCAAACCTGCGGCAAAGAAAGCCGTCGTCAAACCAGCAGCGAAGAAGCCAGCGGTCAAGAAACCCGCAGCGAAAGCGGCAAAGGCATCGGCGGCGACAGTGGCCGTCTATAATCATATTCGTAAAATCATGCGCGGAGCCGCCGAGGGCGGTGATCCCGTAAAAGGGCTTCGCAAAAGTTTTGATGACTATGCCAAGGTCAGCGATGAAACCATGAAGCTTTCGGGCAGCATGAACAGGCTGACCGTGGATGGCGTCCCCTGCGCCTGGCATACGAATAATGATACGGATACCGGCCGGCGGCTGATGTATCTGCACGGCGGCGGCTACATGGCGGGCGGTCTTTATTCGCACAGCGCGCTATGTTCGCGTCTGGCCAAATCAACCGGGTGCGCCGTTCTGGCGGTGGATTACCGGTTAATGCCGGAAAATCCATTTCCCGCTCCTGTGGAAGACGCCGTGAAGGTGTTTAAATATATGCTGGGGCATGGTCCGTTCGGCAATACTCCAGCGCGGCGTACGTTCATTTCCGGCGACAGTGCGGGCGGTGGTCTGACGCTGGCGACGTGTATGGCGCTGCGTGATGACAAGCAACCATTGCCAACCGCGGCAATCCCGATTTCCGCCTGGACGGATTTGGAGGGCACCGGCGCATCCATGAAAACCCGCGCCAAGATTGATCCGATTGCGGGCGGTGAAGGTATTGGGCCTATCGCGGCTATGTATTTGAACGGCAAGAAGGCAAAAGACATCCCTCTGGCGTCGCCTTTCTACGGCAATTTCAATGGGCTGCCGCCGCTGCTGTTCCATGTGGGGGACGCGGAAACCTTGCTGGATGACAGTGTGCGATGCCACGAAAAGGCCCTGGCTGCGGGCGTTAAGTCAAAGCTCGAAGTATGGCCGCATATGCCGCATGTCTGGCATCTGTTCGCGCCCTATTTGCCGGATGCCACCAAGGCCATCGACGGTATTGGTAAATTTGTCCGCAGCTTCGGCTGATGCAATGTTAACCGGCGGCATGTGCCGCCGGTTTCCAATTTTGATTTTACGAGGCGCATCATGCAGAAACTGATCATTGAGGCGCGGGTCAATGAATACGCCATGCGCAAGCGTAACCCCCACGTGCCCTGGAGTTCAGAAGAAATCGCCCGCGACGCGGTGGCCTGCCGCGAGGCTGGCGCCAGCATCGTGCATTTTCATGCACGCGAAGAAAATGGTGCGCCCTGCCATAATGCAGGGCGCTACGCCGAAACCATCGCACGCGTGCATGATGTGTGTGATCTGCTGGTGCACCCGACGCTGGGCGCCAATACGCTGGCCGCGTCAAAAGAAGGACGGCTGGCCCATGTGCTTGAAATGGCGAAGGACAAGCGCACCCGGCCTGATTTTGCGCCCATGGATATGGGCAGCACCAACATTGACGCCTATGACGCGGTAGCGCGCAAATATATCACCAGCGATCAGATGTATCTGAACAGCACGGATACATTGATGTATTTCGCCAGGGAAATCCGCGCGGCGGGATTGAAGCCCTGCGCCGTGGCGTGGAATATTTCCTATCTGCGCGAGGCGCTGATTTTTCACGAAATGGGCCTGCTGGACGATCCCATCTATCTGGGCCTGACCCTGACGGAGGGGATGATTTCCGCGGGGCATCCGGCGACGCCTGCGGGGCTTGATGCCTATCTCAATGTGCTGCCCAAAGATGTTCCAATCGAATGGACGGTCTATAACTATGGCGGAAACCTGCTGAATCTGGCCGAAAAAATTATCTCGGCAGGTGGTCATGTTGCCGTTGGCCTGGGAGACCATCCGTATACGGAGCTTGGCGCCCCCACCAATGCGGAGCTGATTTCAAAATTTGCGGACATTGCCCGCAAACATGGCCGTGGGGTGGCGACGCCCGAGGAAACCCGCCAAATTCTGCATATGAATTAATCTTACTGCGCGGTCACACCGCCATCGACGGCGAATTCCGCGCCGGTAATGAACGCCGCATCGTCGGATGACAGAAACACGACAGCAGCGGCAATATCGCGCGGTTCGCCAATACGCCCGATGGGATGGGATTTGGCGAACAGTTCGCGCATTTCATTGTTGCCAGTACCCGCCCGCGTCATCGCCAAATTGCCCATGGGTGTATCGATCAGCCCGGGGTGCACCGAATTACACCGCACCCGCCGCTTGGCGAACTCCAGCGCCGTGGATTTGGTGAACAGCCGTACACCGCCTTTGGTCATGGAATAAACCGGCGAATTGCGCGATCCAACCAGTCCCGCGACGGATGAAATATTGACGATGGCGCTGCCTACGGCCGCGGTTTGCGCGCGGCGGATCATTTCCGGCGCGCAGATTTTGGTTCCCAGAAATACCCCTTCCAGATTTACCGCCACCAGCAGGGCGAAATCTTCCTGCGTCGTCTCCAGAATTGGCTTGGTAATATAGGCGCCCGCGTTATTGAGCAGGATATCCACGCCGCCATAATTTTTCACCGCGAGCGCGACCGCGTTTTCCCAGGCCGCGGCTTTGGTCACGTCCAGGTGTACGAACGTCGCCTCACCACCCGCATCACGTATTGCTGTTGCGGTCGCTGTGCCCTCAGCATCCAGCACGTCGCCGATAATGACCTTTGCCCCATGTTCGGCCAGCCTGCGCGCGCTTTCGCCGCCAATACCCCGCGCGCCACCGCTGACAATGGCGACTTTTCCATCTACCCGGTTCATATCCGTTTCCCCTGCACAGTTATATTTTCTCCGGGATAGAAAAGCACTACGGTAGACTTGAAACAAGCATTAGATGGAGGTCGGCATGGCACTGGTATTACGCGACGATAAAGACGGGATTGCGGTTTTGACGTTAAACCGCCCGGAACAGCTGAACGCGATGAATCCGCAATTGTTTGTGGAGTTGCGCGCGCATGTGGACGCTATCGCCGCCAACACGGACGGCGTAGGGTGCGTTATTCTTACGGGCGCGGGAAAAAGTTTTTCGGCGGGAAATGATCTGCGCGCCATTCAGGCGCGTGAACCTGCGCCCACGCCGCATTTCCAGGCCGAAACCATAGCGGCGCTGGAAGCCCTGCCCCAACCCACAATTTGCGTGGTACGCGGAAACTGTTTTACCGGCGCCATGGAACTGATGCTGGGATGTGATCTGTTGATTGCGTCTGATACGGCGCGGTTTTGCGACACCCACGGAAAATTCGGCATGGTGCCGATGTGGGGTATGACACAACGCCTTCCACGCCGGGTTGGGCTGATCCGGGCAAAGGAAATCTCGCTTACGGGCCGGATCGTTTCCGGACAGGAGGCCGTAGCCATTGGGCTGGCCAATGCCTGTGTGCCAGATGCGGAACTTTATTCTTATGCCATCGATTTTGCGCAAAGGATTGTGATGAATAGCTGGCATTCCGGGCGCGGAAACAAGTTACTGTATCAGCAAAGCCAACAGCTCAGCCTGGCCGAAGGCCTTGCCTATGAGCGCGACCATAGCCCCGGCATCGCGCCGGACATGGCGGAACGGGTTGCGAATTTTGGCAGGAAATAGGAACTAAGTCGTTTTTGGTAGTGGTTGAACCGCCTCACCCACAGTGTCACCCCGCACTTGTTGCGGGATCCAGGGTTCCAAATATAGGACTTTCCGTGTGACTCCTGGACCCCGGAATAAATCCGGG
>JAUSQH010000495.1 GCA_030652895.1 Alphaproteobacteria bacterium | reverse complement strand
TGCAGACTTTTAGGCAAATGATCAAACACCAGCCCTTCACGCAATCCATACGCGGAAAACACCACGCGCCGTACCTGGGTGCGGCGCAGCAGACGGTTCAGCACCGCCGCCGCCGCCGCCGCGGTTTCCGCGCGCCGCCTGGACAGCCCCGGAAGCGCGTCTAGTTCCGCCTGCGTCATGCGCGAGATTTCGCCAGTGAAACGCATCGCCTCTGGCGCAGCGATAGCGTATTCGTGGATTACGTGGACAGGATGATTGATCATTTCCATATGCGCTTGCGCCAATGCGCGCCACGACCCGCCGACCGCGTAGAAGGTCTCGCCGCAAAACTCCCTGATCCAGTCATGCTTTGCAAACATTTCATCAATGCGGCTATCCAACTGGTCGGGTGTCGCCTTTTTCACCTTCAACGGACCAATTGGCAGCGTTTCGGCGCGCCCGTGTTTACCACGGCCAATTGCGATCAGTTCTATGCTGCTGCCGCCCATATCGCCCGCCAGTCCCCTTGCGCGCGGATTGCCGGCCAGCACACCAAGCGCCGCGAGACGCCCTTCTTCGGCGCCCGAAATGATGCGGATATCAATGCCGATTTCGCGCGACAGTTCCGCGATAAATTCAGCACCGTTTTCAGCCTCGCGCGAAGCCGCAGTGGCCACCGCCTCAATCTGTCCGACATTCATGGAGCGTAACAGCATTGCAAAACGGCGCAACGTGGCTCGCGCGGATTCGGCGGCCTCGCCTTCAATACGGCCGCTGGCGGCGACCGATTTTCCGAGCCCGCAGAAAACTTTTTCATTGAATAGCGGGATAGGAGTACGGCGAAGGCCGTCATAGACCACCAGCCGCACCGAATTCGATCCGGTATCGATAACTCCGATACGCTTTCCGGAACTATTTATCTGGTTTGCAGCCGGTTTGCCGCCGGATGCGTTGTGTTTCAGAACTGACGCGGCTTTCCGCTGGCGCTCAGTCATGCGTATTTTTATCCTCAAACAACGGCACCGGCCTTGGCTTG
>JAUSQH010000467.1 GCA_030652895.1 Alphaproteobacteria bacterium | reverse complement strand
CGCAGCAAGGTGGATTTGCCCGTGCCGTTACGGCCAATAAGACCCACCCGCCAGCCATCCGGGATGGCGAGCGTCGCGCCCTTGAACAGGGGGCGGCCAGCGATATTGTAGTTCAGATCATTGATATGCAACATGAGGCCGGGCTTGTAACACAGGCGGCGCACGGGCAAAAGGGGGGGAAGAGAGAAACCGGCGCCAGCGGGTGAAAAAATCACCGGCGGGGTTTTACAAGCGGCCCTATCCTTCTAGAGTGATTAACCATGCAAAGCGCCGCCGCCCTCCAGATTCTTAAAAAAACCTATGGCTACGAATGTTTTCGCGGCCAGCAGGCGGAAATAATCGATCATGTCGTTGGCGGCGGGCATGCGTTCGTGCTGATGCCGACGGGCAGCGGTAAATCATTATGCTACCAGATCCCGGCGCTGTGCCGGGACGGCGTTGGTGTTATTATATCCCCGCTGATTGCGCTGATGCAGGACCAGGTGACGGCCCTGCAGCTGCTTGGCGTCCGGGCGGCGGCGATCAATTCCAGCATGTCAGCAAGTCATATTTCTGAAACAAAAACCGCTATCCGCAACGGGGCGATCGATATGGTGTATGTGGCGCCCGAACGATTGCTGATGGATGATATGCTGAATGTGCTTTCGCAGTCGCCCATTGCGCTGTTTGCGATTGACGCGGCGCACTGTGTGTCGCAATGGGGGCATGATTTCAGGCCGCATTATGTGCAGCTTTCCCTTTTGGCGGAACGGTTCCCAAATGTGCCGCGTGTGGCGCTTACGGCTACCGCGGATGCGCCGACGCGCAAAGATATTATCGACCGGCTGCATTTGCGTAATGGCAAAACATTTCTGGGCGGTTTTGACCGGCCGAATATCCATTACAGCATCGCAATCAAGGATAATCCAAAACAGCAGCTCCTGCGTTTTATCCGGGAAAACCACCCCCGGGACAGTGGCATTGTCTATTGCCTGTCGCGGAAGGCCGTCGATGAAACGGCGGAATGGCTGTGCGATGAAGGTTTTCCCGCGCTGCCCTATCATGCGGGCATGACCGCTGAAATGCGTGCCCGCAACCAGGAGAAATTTCTGCGCGAAGACGCGATCATCATGGTGGCGACGATTGCCTTTGGCATGGGCATAGACAAGCCGGACGTGCGCTTTGTTGCGCATATGACCATTCCCAAAAATATTGAGGCCTATTATCAAGAAACCGGCCGCGCCGGGCGTGACGGTTTGCCTGCGAACGCGATGATGTTTTATGGAATGAGCGACGCGGCATTGCAGCGCAGCTTTATTGACACCGGCGGCGCACCGGAAAACCAGAAGCGTATCGAGCATCAGAAACTTGGCGCCCTGCTGGGCCTGTGCGAGGCGGCGGGGTGCCGGCGGCAGGTTATGCTGGATTATTTTGGTGACGCGTCCGCGCCCTGCAATTATTGCGATACTTGCCAGAATCCGCCGGAACGTTTCGATGGCACCATTGCCGCACAAAAGGCGATATCCTGCGTCTGGCGCACCGGACAGCGTTTCGGCGTAAGTTATCTGATCGATATATTGCTGGGAAAAAGCAATGCGCGCGTGGAAAGTTTCGGCCACGATAAAATCAGCACTTTTGGTATTGGTGGTGAACACAATAAAAATGATTGGCAGAGCGTCTTCCGGCAGCTTGTCGCGCAAAATCTGTTGTCTACGGATATTTCCGGACATGGCGGCCTGTGTATCACGCCGCAGGGGCAGGCGTTTCTGGAAAACAGGGAAGAACTATGGCTGCGCAAACCCGCCGCCCCTGCACGTAAGACTATCCGGCAGGCGGCGTCAAAACCTGCGGCTGTGGCGCCAGTTGGGGACCCGTCGCTGTTTGAGGCGCTAAAAGCCAGGCGCGCAGAGCTCGCCCGCGCGCAGAACGTGCCGCCTTACGTAATTTTCCACGACAAGGCACTTGTCGAAATGGCTAATCGCAAGCCCGGCTCATCCGAGGCGCTGCTGCTGATAAGCGGCGTCGGAGAAACGAAATTGCAGCGTTACGGTCAGCACTTTCTTGAGGTGATTTTACAGCACAACACTGGAGCGGACATGTAAGGTTATTTTAGACGCCCTGCCATATTTCGCCGTCGCACGCAGACCCCGGTTCACATTTTCAGCTATCCGTGGCGAGCGGATCCATAACCGCCACAACAGGCGTGGTGCGCGGCAGAATTTGATAGGGGTTCTGTTGCGCCGCCGGGATGGGCGCCGCCACTTTAAGACGCCATATTGCAAAACCCAACACCGCCGCCGCACAAAATCCGATAAATACGAAAAGACCGCGTGGACCAAATACCGACATAAACGCCACCCCAGCCATTGGCCCGGCAATCGCGCCGAGAGAATAGGCAAGCACCAGCCCGCCGCTGGCGCTAACCCGTTGTTCAGGGCTCAGGTGATCGTTGGTATGCGCTACGCACAACGGGTATAACGCAAACGATACCCCGCCAAAAAATGCGCCTGAAGCCATCACCGCATACCGCCCCTCTACCGCGGTGACGATCAGTACGCAGATGGCAAGTGTTGCGACGATGGTCCACACAATCACGAGGCGCCGGTCAAACAGATCGGACAGCCAACCAAGAGGCCATTGCAGCGCGACGCCGCCCGTTATGGTGGCGCTCATAAATAGTGCGATGCCGGCAAGTTTGAGGCCAACACCAAGCGCGAAAACCGCACCCAGCCCATAAAAGGCGCCTAACATCATGCCCGTGGCGACGGCGCCGGCAACGCCAAGCGGCGATACGCGATACAACTCCCTTATATGCATGGAACCGCCTTCGGAAAGTGCCGGGGCAGGGAGGCGGGTAAGCGCTACCGGTAAGATAGCGAGCGACAGCAGCACCGACGCGGCAATGAGCGGCACCGATGCCAAACTGCCATTCAGGTTCAGGAAAAATTGCCCGGCCGCCTGCCCGGCGTACAGCGCGATCATATAGTAGGCGAGAACTGCGCCGCGGGATTCATGTGGCGCGCGCTCATTGAGCCAGCTTTCAAGACAGACGAATACGCCCGCCATGCAAAAGCCTTCGATAAACCTTATGAGCGACCATAACGTCGGATCGAGATGAATGGCATAAGTAAGCGCGGTCGCCGAAAATAATGACACGAAAGCAGTAAATGCGCGAATGTGGCCAACCCGTTCAATGACGCGAGAGACCGTGAGGGAGCCGATCATCAGTCCGGTGAAATATGCGGTGGTAAGAAACCCGATAAGCAGGGGGGACACCCCTGCCGCGTCCAGCCGGAGGCTTAGCAGTGGCGCTAAAAAACCGCTGCCTGCCATAATCATGAAAATAGCGATCAGTAATGTGCTGACCGGACTGATGTTTTTGATCATTCGTGTGATATCGGACTTGTCGTCATTACGGCATGACGGCTTTTGGAAAGCAGCAGACCAAGCGCCACACCCGCCACTATACCTGGCATGCCTTCATAAATATTTTCATGCCACCCGAGATGGCGCCAGGCCAATGCGACGGCAACGCCCGCGAGCATTATCACGATGGCGGCGCGTTCTGTCATTTGCCGCTGGAGTGCATACAAGATCAGCAATGGCCCGAAAGCGCACGCCAGGGTGGACCATGACAGGATGACCAGGCTGAACACGCTGGATGAATTGCTTAGCGCGATAATCAGGGCAAAGCCGGTGATCAGGGCGGTTGTGGTTTTGATCAGCACCGAATTATTGACCATAGTGGGAACGATATCATTGGTGATTGCTGCGGAACACGATAGCACAAGACTGTCTGCCGTTGACATTGTCGCGGCAAAAATTCCCGCCAGGATGAGCCCCACCAGGGCGGGATGCAGTAATTGAACCGCGATGGAGGGAAGTGCGAGTTCCGGGTCCATAGTCTGCAGTTCGGGCAGGTAAAGCCGGGACAACATTCCTACTCCGGTGGCCAGTGCGTAGAATATGGCAAAGTAGGAGTAGTACCATATTCGGGCCACTTTTATGCCGCTTGGATCTTCGATCGCCATGAACCGCACCATAATATGCGGCTGACCAATGACACTAACCCCCGCGAATACCCAGCCAAAAATGAACAGCAGCAGCCCGGGCACACCAGGAATGAGCAGATTGGGCGGTGTCAGGTCAAGATAGCCCGGTATATTGGCCAGCATCCCGACTGTCGCCAATACACCTCCGATATTGTAGACGCCCACGAAGAACAGCAACAGCATGGCGACCATCATCACCATGGCCTGCGCCGCATCGGTCCATATTGAGGCGCGGATGCCCCCCGCAATACAGTATGCGAGCACCATCAGCGCCACCAGCCAGGCGCCAAATGTCTGATCCCAGCCCAGTACCCCGTGCAACGCTTTGCCGCCAGCTGAAATCTGAGCTGCGGCGTAGGCGCCGAGGAATATAACTGTGAAAATCGCTGCTATGCGCCGCCAAACCGGCATGTCACTTCCGTTCCAGCGCGCCAGCACGCCGTTGAACGAAACCTCACCGGTTCTCTGGGTTGCGACGTTCAGGCGGCGGTGGATGAACTGTGATGCGAGTAAATCGCCCGCTATCCACCCTACCATCAGCCAAATCGCAACCAGACCAGCAGTGTAGGTATAGCCAATGACGCCGATGAACATATAACCCGAATTGTTTGTCGCCACCGCCGACAAACCGGCCAGCCACGGCGAAACCTGCCTGCTGGCGAGATAGTAGTCCTCTGATGTCTTTCTGGAACGAAAGTAGGAAGCAAGCCCGATGGCCAGGAACGCCAGCAGAAACCCAATGAAACTTATGAGTATCACGGTCAGCTATGCCGCTACATTCGGCTGGGTGTCCTGAATAGCCGCTATGCGCGGCTCTATCATCGCCTTGTGCAGCTGGCGAATGGTGTTTTCAAAATCCTCCCGCGCGACGATGAACTGAATGTCAACGTTACGAATCTGATGCTGCAGACCAAGCACTTTGACGCCCGCGTTTCCAAGCGCCGCCATGGCTTTCAGGATGAGACCAGGGGCATCCAAATCGCTGCCGATAAGTGAGACCATCGATACGGAATGTACCGCGATCGTCGCACCGGGATATTTGATCTCCAGATCGTTGATAACGCGCCGCACCAATTTGGCTGGCGCGGAAAGATAGTGGGTAATCGTGTTGGCATTAGAGGATTTACTGACGATTGCTACCCTATGACGGGTTAGCGCCTCCAATATGGTTGCGTCATACCCTTTTTCCCCCACCATGTCCTGTTCGAAAAATTCCAGGGCGAACATCTCACGACTGCCGGCGATAATTTCGACGCGTGGTGTCGCCGATACGTAATCACCGCAGATGAGTGTGCCTTCATCGTTCCGGTGGAAGATATTCTTGACCCGCAGGGAAATATTTGACTGGCGCAAACCCCGGCCAGCGCCAGGATGAATCGCCTCCATGCCCAGATTGGCAAGCTGATCGGCGACATCATAATTGGTAAGCCCGATCTTGCGTGCGTTTCTCTCACCCACCAGGCGGGGGTCGGCGCTGGAGAGATGAAATTCTTTGTGAATGATCGCCTCGCATGCGCCCGTAATCACGGCTGCCCGGGAAAATGTTATTTCCGAGTAGCCGCGGTCGTACCGGCTTACCATGCCGCCTTGGCAAAGAGCGTAACCGGTGACGATTGGCAGCTGGGTGCTTAGGTCAATATTTTTTAGCCCCTGCAGTATGCGTTCATCCAGCGAAGGACGATCACCCTGCCAGCGGCTCAGATCGACGAATACGCCGTTGACGCCCCGGTCCCGCAGGAGCAGAGCAGTGTTGTGTGCGCTAAGCGCTTCGCCAGCCGCCGCCAGCATCTCGCGAAGATCCGCCAATGGTTCAGTCAGACGGAAGTGCCCGTGCTCGCGCAACTGGCCGACATTATTCAGGCAGTCACGGAGTTCGCATATCCGCTCATCGACAAACGCATCTGCAACAGCGCGGCTCTTGGAGTCGTCAAAGATTTCCGCATTTTTTGCGCGCATTGCCCCATCGACCGCATCAAGCGCCTGTTCCCATGAACAGTCGGCGTCATTGGCGATAAAGTTCCCATAAACCCCGGCCTCTCCGGTTTTCTTGTGCTCAAGCAACAGGTCTGTCATGCCGGCATATGCGGAGACGACAAAAATGCGGTTGTAAATACCGGCGCCGGTCCGTTCGCCAATGAGCACATTGTCAAAAACCTGTTCGGTTGCGGCTATTGATGTCCCCCCGATTTTTTCTACCGTGTGGGGATGCGTCGAATTGAACGGCGCGCTCATGCCGCGACCTCAAGCAATGTAAGTACGGGTTTTTCAATCGCTGGCGTGTGCTCGCGCGCGGCAATAAATTCAGGACGTGGTGTTTTTGGGCCATAAGGCGCCGTAAGCCGGTTGCACGCTGCATTATAGACCATGAAGGCATTGGCGCGCGGAAAAGGCGTGATGTTGCCATTAGACCCATGCATCGTATTGCAATCAAAAATGATCACCGTGCCAGGATCTCCGACGGGCGCAACAATGCCATGCTCAACCGCCATCTCGGCAAGGCTGTCGCGGTCAGGTACGCCATATTCCTGCCGCTTGAGCGACATCTGATAATGGTTTTCAGGGGTTTCTCCGATGCAGCTCAGATACTTTTTATGCGATCCGGGGATCAGCATCAGCGGACCGTTATGAACTGTATTCGGCGACAGCAATATAGACATTGAGAGCGCGCGCATCCGCGGCATGCCATCTTCGACGTGCCAGGTTTCGAAATCGGAATGCCAGTAAAAATCCTTGCCGTGAAAACCAGGTTTATAGTTCAGCCGTGATTGGTGGATATAGACGTCATCGCCCAGAAGGAATCGGGCGACGGCCGCCAAACGCTCGTCCGCCGCGAGCCGCGCCATCACTTCGTTTTGCCGGTGGATCATGAAGATCGAACGGATTTCCCGTTCACCGGGTTCGGTAATAACGGTCTCCGCTTCAAGCGCGGGTGGATCCGCAAGTAACTTCGTCATTTCTGCCTGCAGAGCTGCAACCTCATCATCCGTAAACAGATTATTAAGCTCCAGATAGCCGTCGCGCTCGAACTTCTGCGTCTGGGCCATGCTGATTGGCGCGCTTTCGTGCCATGTGGTGTGAACGACGGGATCGCGCCGTGAAATAAGTTCCGGTACGTCATGGCGACGGGAGGGGTAAAGATCAGTCATTTTATGCGTCTCAGATTGTCTGGTACAGGCGGCTAATATATAAATCTGCTAAACCGTTTCGGACTGCCGGTAGGCGCCTGTTTCGTCGTGTACTTCATTTCCGGTCACTGGCGGATTGAAAACACAGGCGGTCACCAGTTCGGTTTCGGCCTCAAGGGTATGGTGATCATGTTCGTTCAGGGCATAAAGTGTACCTGGCGCAAGCCGGTGAACGGTGCCGTTCGCCAATTCCGTTAGAAGGCCCGTGCCGCTGATTACGAATACGGCCTCAAGGTGGTTCTGATAATGGAAAGTCCACTTACCGCCCGCCTTCAAAGTTGTAATGTGAAAGGAAAACCCCATGCCGTCTTCTTTCAAAAGCAGACGGCTGCTTTCCCAACCCTTGTCCGTGACGTTTCGGTCCGATTTGCGGATTTCATCAAGTTTTTTGATCAACATTGGGTCCAGTTCCTATTCTGCGGCCAGGTATTTGTTTTCGGACATAGCAGTATGAAATGCATGCCGCAGAATGCGCAGACCGACCGTAAAAACATCATCGTCGATGGTAAGCGGGGCCAGTACTTTAACAACTTCATCTTCGGCGCCGCTGGTTTCAATGATCAGGCCGTTCTGGAACGCTGCCCGTGTGATGGCTGTCGCAGTTTTTCCGGATCCGACATCAATGCCCAACATCATGCCGCGGCCCTTAACTTTGAACTGGCCATTGTGATCCGCGACGATCTGTTCAAGGCTCTTGGCAAGTAAATCCGCGCGGCGTTGTATATCGGCCGCGAAACTGTCCGTTCGCCAGAAATGCCGGAGCGCAGCAGTCGCGGTCACAAAGGCATGGCAGTTGCCGCGAAAGGTGCCGTTGTGCTCGCCGGGGTTCCATTGGTCCAGTTCCGGATTGAAAAAGGTAAGCGCGAAAGGCAGTCCCATCCCGGAAAGTGATTTCGCCATGGTGACGATATCCGGTTTGATACCGGATTTTTCGAAGCTGAAAAACCCCTCGGTGCGGCCGCACCCGGCCTGGACATCATCAATGATCAGCAATGCGCCATGCGCCCTTGCGATACGTTCGATCTTGCGCAGCCATTCAGGTGACGCCACGTTGAGACCGCCTTCGCCCTGAACTGTTTCAAGCAGAATCGCGCAAGCCGGATCAAGTCCGCTGGACGGATCATTGAGGCGCTGCTCCAGCATGTCGGCGGTGTCGATGTCGTCACCGAAATAGCCATCGAACGGCTCATGGCTGACATCGGTAAGCGTGACGCCCGCACCCCCGCGTTTGCCCTCGTTACCCGTGCATGCCAGCGAACCAAGCGTCATGCCATGAAATCCATTGGTGAAGGCAATGACGTTGGAGCGTCCTGTCACTTTGCGGGCCAGCTTTAGCGCCGCTTCCACAGCATTGGTGCCGGTTGGTCCCGGAAACATCACCTTGTATTCCAGGCCGCGCGGCTTCAGGATGGTTGCCTCGAGTTCTTCAAGGAATGCCTGCTTGGCGTTCGTATGCATATCCAGGCTGTGGGTCACGCCGTCACTATTGATATAATCGAGTAGCGCCTGCTTCAGGACCGGGTGGTTATGTCCATAATTGAGGCTGCTGCAGCCGGACAGAAAATCAAGATAGCGGCCACCCTTGCTGTCATACATCCATGGCCCTTCGGCGCGTATGAACTGGCGTGGTATTGCGCGGCAATAGCTTCGGACATTTGATTCCACGCGTTCATAGACAGATATATCGGGCTTCGTGTTTGAAGGGATTGGCGAAAGCGTCATTATATTTTCCTCTATTTTTTGACATCAAGGGGCATCCCGGACGCCCCGAGCGGTTCGATGGAAATCAATTCCTCGGACTCATGCGCGCCGCCGAAGTGGACGTCGCTGTTAAAGTGGGGGCGCGCTTGCAGCGTCGCGCCATGATCGTTTGCAAAGCCCTCAAACATTTTGCGGGACGCTATGTTCGAGGGGGTGACTGTGGTGATCAGACGCTGGGCGTCGCGCACCCCAGGGAGCTGGAAAAGCTCATTAAGCAGGCGCTGCCCAAGGCTCTGGCCGCGCGCCGATTCGTGCACCGCAACCTGCCATACGAACATGCTGTCGGGCTCTTGCGGCGGGCGGTATCCTGAAATCCAACCGACAATACCGTTGGTGTGTTCGGCCAGAATGCAGGTGCCAGCAAAATGTGTACACTGCAACAGATTGCAGTATATAGAATTACAGTCGAGTGGGGGACATGACGCAATAAGCCGCGCAATGGTCGGCCCATCTTCTGCTTTGGGAGTGCGGAAAACCATATTTTCACCCTTTGGGCATGGCAACCAGATTCCCGGCGCGGCGATACCCCCCGCGTGAGCAGACGTCTTGTCAGGCACGATCTATTTCCCCATATGAATATTTCAATATTGTAAATATTTAAAAAACGGGCGTCACGAAGTTTTTTGTAAGCACTGTCATAAATAGCAACGAAAGCTTATATTTTCAAGGCCTTTTGCCTATTTTTTTTGCAATCACCTAGTTTTGCGCCATAAATATATTTTATATAGTAAAATACCTTTATGAAGCCTTTGTGAATCTTGCGAGATTTTTCTATGATAAAGTACAGTCACCGAACAGAAGCGGCATTACGCGCGATCCGTAGCCTTATCCGGGCTGCGGAACTTGGAGGCAAGCGGCTGGCTGCTACCACAGGTCTCACGCCGTCGCAACTTCTTGTCCTGCAGGAAGTCGCCCGTCAAAACGAAACGACAGCAGGTGCGATTGCAACTGCTGTGCGCTTCGGCCACGCGACCGTGACCAATATTGTCGACAGGCTGGAGCAGAATGAACTGGTTGTCCGCAGGCGCGGCGAACAGGATCGCCGTCAGGTTTGGGTCGCGATTACCCCCAAGGGACGTTCCGCGCTGTTGGCGGCGCCAGATATGCTGCAAGACACGTTTCAGACGCGTTATGAAGCCTTGCCGGATTGGGAGCAGGCGATGATAGCCGCCATGCTTGAGCGGTTGACCGCGTTACTGAATGCCGACACAAGCGATGCCGCGCCACTGATAGATGCGGGTAAAATTGATCGCCCGGCGCGTGAATAGCGCTGATTGTCGTGTCAGCCATGTGCAGCGAAAAAAATCCCCGGGATTTAGGAGTATTCCCGGGGATAAGGCGGGTTGGGACCCTTTTTGTCAGATAACGACAGGGCGCTTTCAGGCTATATGCGGCAGCCTGAAAACACCTTGATTTAGGTCAATTTTTCTTGTCAGAATTTTCCAGTTTGGGATATGCCCCGGTGAATGTAAACTCGACAACTTTACTACCGGGATCTTCATACTTGGGAGCCGAAATGACTATCGCACTGGAAACGCTGAAGGCGCTTCCCCTGTTTTCGGATATTTCCGGGGATGACGGCGCCATGCTTATTCGTAACAGCCGGATAATCAGCTGCAAGCGCGGGAAATTTCTGTTCATGCACGGTGACAAGATCACGCATTTTTATGTGATCTGCCGGGGCGCAATGCAAATCTTTCGTGAAACGCCCGGCGGCCATGAGATAACGAATGATATTCTGATTGCCGGGGATTCGCTCAATACCGAAGAGGTGGTTGGCAGCCAAACCGTGCACGCGGTGAATGCGCGCGCCGTGGAGGATTCGTCGCTGTTGGCAATTCCGGTTTCCTGGATGCGGGAGAACCTCAAGGAATTTGATCATATTGCCGGTAAATTACTGCAAAATCTTGCGGACCGGCTGCACAGCGTGCAGGTCGAGGCCGAACAGCTCACCACCATGTCGGCGGCTCAGATGGTGGCGTGCTATCTGCAAAAACTGTGTGTGCTGTATGATTTCGATCCGCACGGGTTTGAGTTGCCCTATACTAAAACACTAATTGCCTCACGTCTGCGAATAGAAAAGGAAACCTTTTCGCGTACGCTGCAAACGTTGCGCGATCAGGGCATTACTGTCACAGGCACGCATGTTTCCTTTAAAGACATGCGAAAAGCGGACAATTTTTCCTGTGGTGAATGTTCTGTTGCCGAAGAGTGCGGAACCCATCGTTTATTTTACGAAAAGCTGGATAAACTTTCCGTGCACGGCACATAGTCGCGGTTGCAGGATTTACTTCCAACATATCATTTTCGGCGGATTTCGGGTGGACGGAGGTGGCGCGCTTGCCGGATAGCCGAGCAGGATAGGCGTGTAAGCCGTCATTTCCTCCGGGATTTCCAGCATCTGCTTCCATTCGGGTGAATTCAGCGCCGGCACGGCAAGGCCGATCACACAAGTCCCGAGTCCGGCAGTGCATGCGGCAAGCATCAGGTTTTCCGCCGCCAGCCAGCAATCGGCAGTCACAAATGGCCCCAGTGGCTTGCCATAAATTACGATCAGCGTCCTCGCATTATAAAACACATTGTATGCCGGATCGCTGACCATGTTCATGGCGTTTCTCGCCAGCCCTCGTTCGTCTTCGTTTTGCGCCTGAAGCCATATTGTCCGCTTGGCTGTTTCGGACAGGCGGTCCAGTAAATTTCGGTCCTGAATTACCACGAATGCCCACGGTTCCTCATGCATGGCCGTGGGGGCCTGGACGGCGGCATAAAGCAACATGTGTATGCTGGCCTGACTTACCAGTTCGGGCGTGTAGTCGCGCACCGAACGGCGTTGATAAATTGCGTCCATGACGCCCATAGGTTCATATGGCGGGACAGGCATGGCTGAAGATCTATTCATGCATTACACCGGCTAAACGATCACTCCCCTGCGTCCAGCCAGAACTACAAAGGATGGAAATCATGCTCATCACAGGCGCTCCTTCATTTTCAGATATGATAGAAGCCGGCCGAAGCCGGTGCTTTGATCGAAATCAAAACGCCACACTGGCTGTCGTCGAATATGTGTTACAGGAAATTTGGCCGCTGTAATCCGCATTCGGCGGCTACAGCATCGTCGCTAATTTTGTTGCATCAGCGGCAACATATTGCCTTCTGCGAGACCTGATAGTATCTCTGCGGTCCTATTGTTGCGGCGGGCTTTGTTGAGCCGGGTGAACTATCGGCTTTTGTGTGCCCGCATTAATTCTCTGGCCGCGCCGGCAAGTATTGCGGTGACGTCAATGGCATTGCTGGGATGTGCAATGGTATTGCAGGTCACGATTTTCACGGCGCCCGCAGCCGACAGTTCGTCATAGGCCGTGGCGGCGAACAGGCCGTGGACACCGGCGGCGACAATGTCGGATGCACCGGCCGTTTGCAGCGCGCGAACCGTTTCAATCAATGTATGCGCCGTTGAGATGATGTCATCCACCATCACCGGCGTCCGGTCGCGCCACGGGCTGATATCCGGCACGGACACCTCAACGTCGTGATCGCCATGGCGCTGTTTTTCCGCCACAATATAGGGCGCGTTGGCGCCGCGGGCGACGGCCGCCACCCATTGTGCGCTTTCGCTGTCCGGGCCGACAATCAGCGGGACGGGCACATTGTCACGCACCCAGGCGGCGATGGCCGCGCCCGCATGCACGGTCGCCGCCGGAATCATATATATTTCCGACAGGCTTTTGCGGCGATGCAGGTGCGGGTCCACCGTGACCAGCCAGTCGAAATGCCGGCTTAGCGCTTTAGCGAAATAGGCGGATGTAATTCCTTCACCGGGTTTGAACCTTGTGTCCTGCCGCATATAGGCAAGATAGGGACAGATCAGCGCTACCGTTCGCGCCTTCAGGTCTTTCGCTGTTTCCGCAAGAAAAATCAGTGGCAGAAACTTTGCATCGGGCCGGTCAAGGCTGCACACGATAATAATGTCGCGCGCCTTCACATCCGCATTGATCCGCACATAGGTTTCGCCGTCCGGGAAATAATGAATTTCCGGAACCGCATGTTCCGCTTCGAGCAAGGCCGCAAGCCTACCGCCCAGGACCTCATTTCCGGGCAGCGCCAGCAGCAGCGGTCTCATGCGCGGATCTCGTTGACCATACCGGAAAAACCGGCTGCGCAGTCAGGTCTGCAAAACGCCGCAAGCATACCGCCCTTTTTGATGGTCAATGCCTTCATGTGTCCTCCTCGTTTCGGATACGCCGTTGGAGCCTCACGGAGCAATCATGCCGTTTTGCAGGTAGGATTCCTGGTACTGAAAGATGATGTCGGGGTTCACCAGCAATACTGACTCGTCCTTATTGTCAAAGTGGAGGCGGGTGAGCAGGTCCTTGATGAGATTGAGGCGCGCCAGGCGCTTGTCGTTGGCGCGCACGACGGTCCAGGGCGTAACCGGATTATGTGTGCGGGCAAACATTTGATTGCGCGCCTCACTATAGTTTTTCCAGTTGCCCACGGCCTTGGCGTCAATCGGACTGATTTTCCACTGCTTGAGGGGATCCTGACGCCGGTCTTCGAGCCTGCTTTTCTGTTCACTGCGGCTGATATCCAGATAATATTTGAACAGCTTGATCCCGGAACGGACCAGCATATGCTCGAATTCGAGCACCGTCTGCATGAACGCCTCATATTCTTCGTCCGTGCAGAAATTCATCACCCGTTCGACCCCGGCGCGGTTGTACCAGCTGCGATTGAACAGGACGAACTCCTGTTCTGCAGGCAGATAGGGAACAAAGCGCTGAAAATACCAGCTGCCTTGATCGCGATCCGACGGCTTTCCCAGAGCAACCACGCGGGTTTCTCTCGGGCTCAGATGTTTGACTATACGCTTGATGACGCCATCCTTGCCAGCGGCGTCACGTCCCTCGATCAGTACAAGGATTTTGTCGTTGCAGTTTATAAAATGCTTTTGCAGTTTCACCAGTTCGATATGCAGACTATGTAATTCTGCGTGATATTCTGCCTTACCAATATTTTTTGGTTCCTCCCGTGCCTTGCTTTTCATACTTTTTTTGCTCATGCATTGGCCTCCAGTTTGATCACTCCGGGATGGTTGGCGACATAGTCCAGCGCGTAGGCAAGCTCGCCCCTGGATTCCGCATGGACCGTATAGAGCGCCATGCCTTTTTCAACCTGTGTGCCAAGCGGCGCGTGAAACTCCAGCCCTGCCGTCCTCGCGCCGGGTGCGCCCGCCAGCTTGGCAATCTTCGCCAGAACGCGATTGTCGATATTTGTGACTGTGCCCGAATGCGCGGCCAGAACCGGCTCGGTGTGGGGTGCTTTCTGCGGTTCGCGCAAACCGCCTTGCGCTTTGCAGATCGCCTCAAACTTCCGCCAGGCGTCACCACTATTCAGCACGTCAACGGCTTTCGCCACCGCATCCTTCGGGGCAAGCTGCAGCACCATCTCCAGCAGGCACGCCGCCAGATCAATGGCGCGATCTCTCAGATCCTGCGGCGCTGCGGGGTCGTTGCGCAGCACCGCCAGCACATCATGCGCTTCAAGTGCGGGGCCGATGCCACGGCCAATCGGCTGGGAGCCGTCCGTCAGCATCACCTGTACATGCAGGCCCATGGCTCCGGCTACACCGCGCAGCGCGCTTGTCAGATGATGCGCATCGGTGGGGGTTCTCAATTTTGCGGTCGGTCCGACCGGCAGGTCGAGCACAACGTGGGTCGCGCCCGCCGAGATTTTTTTAGACAATACCGAGGCCACCAGTTGCCCCTCGCTGTCCAGATCAAGCAATCGTTCAACCCGGATT
>JAUSQH010000463.1 GCA_030652895.1 Alphaproteobacteria bacterium | reverse complement strand
CGAAGCTGAAGCTGGCGCCCCAGCTCAGCGGCAAGCCGTCGAGCCGGTGGTCGATGCCCAGGTTGAGCGTGGCCGGCGTCTGCTGGGCGAGCCGATTGTCGGGCCCGGGAACGGCTTCGACCCGCGAACGGTTGAGGCCGAAGTTGGCGCGCAGGTCGACCGCCGGCGCCGCCGGCCAGAGCGGGCGCAGCGCGAGCCGGGTTTCCAGCCCCAGCCCCTGGACCCAGGCCACGCCGCCGTTGGCGCGCCGCAGCACCCAGCTGCCGTTCTGCTGGAACAGTTCATCGACGATCACTTGCTCGATGCGCTTGACGTGGCCGCTGACGCCGACCAGGCCGGCCTTGCCCAGCGGCCGCTCCCACGACGCGTCCAGCCCCCAGGACAGCTCGGGCCGCAGCGTCGGGTTGCCTTGAAGATCGGGCGTGGTCGGGCTGTTGTTGTTGGCGACGAAGCGGCGTGGCATCAGCTCGCGCGGCGTTGGCGCCTTGTAGCTGCGCGCCAACCCCAGTCGCAGCTGGTCCTTGCTGCCCGGCACGCGCCACAGCGCCTGCAGCACCGGGCTGACGACGCTGGCGCGGCTGCTGACGCCGTCGAACACATTGCCTTCGCTGACGGTGTGCAGGCCTTCCCAGCGCAGCCCCAGCGTCGCCGTCCAGCCGCGGCCCAGTGCCCATTCGTCCTGCACGAACAGCGCCAGCCGGCGCACGCGGGCATCGTAGACCTCGTCCAGGTTGTCGACCGGCAGGCCGCCGGGCAAGGGCTGCTCGCGTTGCAGCCGGTCCTCGCTGCGCCGGCTTTGTTCGCCGTCCCAGCCCAGGCTCAGCGTGTGCGCGTCGCGCCAGGGCTTGCGCAGCCGGCCGGCCAGCGTGAAGCCGCTGTCGACCGCCAGCGAGTCGACATGGGCGTCGCGGATCCAGCGCTCGCTGAAGTCGAAGCCGTCGAAGTCGGCGCTCGAGTCGCGCCGCTGGCGCGTCAGGCCGGCGCGCAGCTCCCACTTCGTGCCGTCGTCCTGCGCCAGTGTCCAGTTGACGCGACTGCGCAGCTGGTGGCCGCGCACGTTCAGCAGCAAGTCGTTGTGGGCGAACTGCGGCAGCGCGCCCAGCGTGCTGTCGCGGCGGTCGAGCGCGCCGCCAACCGCGTGAAAGAACTGCAGCAGGTGGTCGGTGCCCAGGGTCTGCTTGGGCGTCAGCGCCCAGCTCGCGCGCGGTGTCAGCGTCAGGCGGTCGTTGCGGTTGAACTCGTCTTTGCGCGTCGTGTAAGCCTGGGTCGGCGTGCCGCTGGCGCCGATCACCTGCTGGTCCAGCGACATCGGCCAGATCCTTCTCTCGCTGGCCAGCCCCAGACCCAG
>JAUSQH010000460.1 GCA_030652895.1 Alphaproteobacteria bacterium | reverse complement strand
TTCTTCAAGCTGATCCAGCGCATGCGCCAGTTGCTGCCGCCCTGGATGCCGGCGGTGGGCCTGGAGGGCGGCCGCATCAACATCGTGCCGGTCGATTTTGTCGTTGACGCGCTGGATGTCATCAGCCACAAGGCCAGCATTGCCAAAAAGTGCTTCCATTTGGTGGACCCGGTGGGCTACCGCGTCGGTGATGTGCTGGACATTTTCAGCCGTGCCGCCCATGCGCCCAAGATGAACCTGTTCGTCAACGCGGCGCTGCTTGGCTTCATACCGCGCGGTGTCAAGAAGAGCCTGATGGCGCTGGCGCCGGTCCGGCGTGTGCGCAACGCCGTCATGGCCGACCTGGGCCTGCCCGAGGACATGCTGACCTTTGTCAACTACCCGACGCGTTTCGACTGCCGCGAAACGCTGGCCGCCCTGAAAGGCTCAGGGGTGGAATGCCCCAACCTCCAGGACTACGCTTGGCGCGTCTGGGATTACTGGGAGCGGCACCTCGACCCGGACCTGCACATCGATCGCTCGCTGCGCGGCACGGTCAACGGAAAGGTGGTGCTGATCACCGGCGGCTCGTCAGGTATTGGTCTGGCAGCGGCCCATAAATTTGCCGAAGCCGGCGCCGTCACCATCATCTGCGGCCGCGACCAGGACAAGCTCGACGAGGCCTGCAAGGAGGCCAAATCCAAGGGTTATGAGTTCATCGCCTATCCGGCCGACATCGCCGACATGGCCGATTGCGACCGTTTTGTGCAGACGCTGATCGCCAATCACGGGAGCGTGGACTTCCTCATCAACAACGCAGGACGCTCGATCCGCCGCGCCATCGAAGCCAGCTACGACCGCTTCCACGATTTCGAGCGCACCATGCAGCTCAATTATTTCGGTTGCCTGCGCGTCACCATGGGCTTCTTGCCCGGCATGGTCGCCAAACGCAAGGGCCATGTGGTGAATATCAGCTCCATCGGTGTGTTGACCAATGCACCGCGTTTTTCAGCGTATGTGGCGTCCAAGTCCGCACTGGACGCCTGGACACGCTGCGCATCAAGCGAATTTGCCGACCAGGGCATCACCTTCACCACCATCAATATGCCGCTGGTACGCACACCGATGATCGCGCCCACCAATCTGTACAACAACGTGCCGACCCTGAGCCCCGAGGAAGCGGCCGACCTGGTGGCCCAGGCCTGCATCTTCAAATCGGTGCGCATCGCCACCCGCCTGGGCATTGCCGGCCAGGTGCTGCATGCACTGCTGCCGCGCGTGGCCCAGATTGCGATGAACACCAGCTTCCGCATGTTCCCGGATTCATCGGCTGCCAAAGGCGCGAAGCCGGGCGACAAGCCGGTCAAGCAGACCTTGTCGCCTGACGCAGAGGCCCAACAGCAGATGAAGCGGGGGATTCATTTCTGATGAGCAGCATACTCTAGCAATCGGTACTTGATCAGAAACTCCTGTTTTTGCTGCGTTCTGCGCTGATTGAAGGCTAAGCTAATTCGAAATTGTCGGGCCGCGCTTTTGGTCATAGCCAGAGCAATGCTCTGGACCAATTAGAATCATTGGATTAGAGTTTCAAAAAGCATGCATAAAGATGGAAGAAGTTCAAAAAGCCCTTGCAGGCCCCGATGAAGAAATGGGCTTGTTGGACTTGCTGGTTGTTGTGGCCGAGAACATAAAGTTGTTGATTTTGGGCCCCCTGGTGGTCGGCTGCTGTGCGCTGGGTGCTGCGTTTCTGATGCCACAGACGTTTGAGAGTGTGGCTGTGCTGCAGGCGCAGCATTCCACGGCCGCTCTGGTCAGCACCACCGCAGTGTTGGATCCCGTAATTGCTTCATTGAACCTCGATAAAGAGAGTTCGATTGAAGACGCCCGCAGCAAGTTGCGGGGGCAGATCAAAACCGTGGTAAGCAGGAACGACAATTTGCTTACCCTAACCGTTTCAGCAGATACGGCCGAGCAGGCCCAAGCGATTGCGAGTGCCTTGCTTAAGCAAACCTTCCGAGAAAGCAAGCCTAAGGGCTCACTGCGGGGGCGGTTGGAGGCCCGGATTGCAGAAGCTCAAGGCCGCTTTCGCAATGCACAGATTGCTGCCGATGGGCTGCTTAAGCGATTAGAGAAGGCCCCTTCTGCAAGTTCGGTGGTTGATATGGCCTCCGGCTATGCTGAATTGCTAAACGCCGCCGGAGCTGCGCAAAAGGAGATCAGTGACTTGGGCACGCAAATCGACGGCGTGAACGATTCCCATCTTATCCAAGCGCCGACACGGCCACAGAAAGCCAGCTATCCTCCGAAAGGAATTATTGCCTTTGGTGCGGTTGTGGTAACGGGGCTGCTGCTGCTTGTGTTCATGTTGATGCGGCAGATGATTCGCAATTCTACCGACCCGAAGGCTGCAGTGAAGTTGGCACGGATTCGTCAGTCGTTGGGCCTCGGGTGAGCCCCAAAAAACGGAATAAAGGGATGAACACGGTTCGGTTGCGACTTCCAAGACGCTAAAGTGGAGCATGCGGCCTTCCGCTGAATATCGGGAAACTTATGACCATCCTTGTGACTGGTGCAGCTGGCTTCATCGGCGCCAACTTCGTGTTCGACTGGCTGGCTCAATCACCTGGCGGCCAAGAGCCCATCCTCAATCTTGACAAGCTGACCTACGCCGGCAATCCAGAAACGCTTGCTCCTCTGCAGGGCGATAGCCGTCACACTTTTGTACGAGGCGATATTGGGGATACCGCGCTGGTGGCAAGCCTGCTTGCCAAGCACCAACCCCGGGCCGTGATCAACTTCGCAGCCGAAAGTCATGTGGATCGTTCTATTCATGGTCCGGAAGACTTTATTCAGACCAATATCGTTGGCACCTTCCGCTTGCTTGACGCTGTCCACCGGTACTGGCGCGATTTGCAACCAGAGGAAAAGTCTGCTTTCCGCATCCTGCATGTCTCTACAGACGAAGTTTATGGGTCCCTTTCGCCCGATCAGCCCGCTTTCAGCGAGAGCCATCGTTATGAGCCCAACAGCCCCTATAGTGCCAGCAAAGCTGCCAGTGATCACCTGGTGCGTGCTTGGCACCATACGTATGGCTTGCCGGTGCTAACAACCAATTGCAGCAACAATTACGGACCCTATCATTTTCCAGAGAAACTCATCCCATTAATGATCGTCAACGCCTTGGCTGGCAAGCCTTTGCCGGTTTATGGCGACGGACGCCAGGTGCGGGACTGGCTATACGTCAAAGATCACTGCAGTGCGATCCGGGAAGTTCTGTTGCACGGACGCGTAGGCGAGGTCTACAACATTGGCGGCTGGAACGAAAAGCCCAACATCGAAATCGTCAATACTGTTTGTAAGCTGCTTGATGAGCTGCGCCCCAAAGCCGACGGGAGCAGCTACAACGCACAAATCTCGTATATCAAAGACCGCCCGGGCCATGACAGGCGTTACGCCATAGACGCAAGCAAGCTGGAGCGCGAGCTTGGCTGGAGGCCCTCTGAAACCTTCGAGACCGGCATCCGTAAGACTGTCCAGTGGTACCTGTCCAACCCTGAGTGGGTGGCGAGGGTGCAAAGCGGTGCCTACCGCGACTGGGTGCAGACCCAATATGCAGCGGCTGGGGTCGACGCATGAAAATTCTGCTGTTGGGAAAAGGCGGCCAGGTGGGCTGGGAGTTGCAGCGCAGCCTGGCGCCGCTGGGTGAATTGATTGCCCTCGATCGGCACAGTCGGAACCATTGCGGAGATCTGGCGAATCTGCAAGGCCTGACCCAGACACTGCAAGCGTTGCGCCCCGACATCATTGTCAATGCGGCGGCTTATACCGCTGTCGACAAGGCCGAGAGTGAGCCCGAACAGGCTCGCCTCATCAATGCGACTGCGCCCGGCTGCCTCGCGCAAGAGGCGCACAAGATCGGTGCATGGTTGGTGCACTATTCCACTGACTACGTGTTTGATGGCAGCGGGGCCCAAGCTTGGCGAGAGATTGATGTGCCTGCGCCTATCAATGTCTATGGCCAGACCAAACTGGAAGGCGAGCAGTTGGTTGCCCAGCACTGCCCACGGCATCTGATTTTCCGCACGAGTTGGGTTTACGCGGCACGCGGTAACAATTTTGCCAAGACCATGTTGCGCTTGGCCCACGAGCGCGAGCGTCTGACCGTCATTGATGACCAGTGGGGCGCACCTACCGGCGCTGACTTGCTGGCTGATGTGACTGCTCATGCGCTACGTCAGGCGGTGCAGCAGATGCAACAAGGCCGGGCGCACATTGGAACGGACGCCGGTATCTATCATCTGGCCGCCAGCGGCGAAACCACGTGGAGTGCCTATGCGACACACGTATTGAACCACGCCAAGAGCGCGCAGCCACCTGCCAAATTGCGTGTTCAGGAAGTGGTTTCCGTGCCCGCCAGCGCATTTCCGACACCGGCCCGGCGGCCGTACAACTCACGCCTGAATACCCGCAAGCTGGAAAGCACTTTCGGTTTGGCCTTGCCTGATTGGCGCTTGGGCGTGGATCGCATGCTGGCTGAAGTCCTTTGAGAAATAGAGAGCGTTCAAATTCATGACCCAACGCAAAGGCCTCATCCTTGCAGGCGGCTCCGGCACCCGCCTTCACCCGGCCACGCTGGCCATAAGCAAGCAGCTGCTGCCGGTTTACGACAAGCCCATGATTTATTACCCGCTCAGCACCCTCATGCTCGCCGGTATCAGGGATGTCCTTGTCATCAGCACGACGCAAGACACGCCGCGCTTTCAGCAATTGCTGGGTGATGGAAGCCAGTGGGGCATGAACTTGGAATATGCTGTTCAGCCCAGTCCGGATGGCTTGGCGCAGGCCTTCATCATCGGAGAGCGGTTTGTGGGACATGGTCCCAGCGCCTTGGTGTTGGGCGACAACATCTTTCACGGTCATGACTTTGTACAGTTGCTGACCGACGCCGATGAGCAGGTCAGCGGTGCCACCGTGTTTGCGTACCATGTGCAGGATCCAGAGCGTTATGGCGTTGTTGCCTTCGACCGGGCGGGGAAAGCCAGCAGCATCGAGGAAAAACCCCCAAAACCCAAAAGCAATTACGCGGTCACTGGCCTGTATTTTTACGACAATCAGGTTGTTGACATCGCAAAGGCCGTTCGGCCGAGCGCGCGAGGCGAGCTGGAAATCACAGCCGTGAACCAGATGTATCTGGAACTGGGTAGACTTAATGTCCAGCTGATGCAGCGTGGCTACGCTTGGCTGGATACCGGTACGCACGAAAGCTTGCTGGAGGCCGGCCAATTCATCGCTACCCTGGAGCGCCGGCAGGCCCTGAAAATTGCCTGTCCGGAAGAAATTGCGTGGCGCAACGGCTTCATCACCAGTGAGCAGCTTGAAAAACTGGCACAGCCACTGGCTAAAAACGGCTACGGCCAGTACTTGCAACGCCTGTTGCTGGAGGGTCGCCACCCATGAAGGTCACGCTCACAAGCATTCCGGAGGTTCTCGTCATCGAACCGAAGGTGTTTGGCGATCCACGCGGTTTTTTTTATGAAAGCTTTAACCAGAAGGCCTTGAACGAAGCGACCGGTCTTGACCTCAATTTTGTACAGGATAATCACAGCCGGAGCGCCAAGGGGGTGCTTCGGGGCATGCATTACCAGATCCGGCAAGCACAGGGCAAGCTGGTGCGGGTGGCGCGCGGTGCGGTCTTTGATGTGGCGGTAGACATCCGCAAGGATTCGCCGACATTCGGCAAGTGGGTGGGGGTTGAGCTAAGTGAGGTCAATCACCGGCAGTTGTGGGTCCCGGCTGGATTTGCGCATGGGTTTATGGTTCTGAGTGAGTCCGCGGATTTTTTATACAAAACCACGGACTACTATGCGCCCGAGTACGAGCGATGCATCGCATGGAATGATCCCGATCTGGCCATAGCGTGGCCTACCGATACACCCCCCGTACTTTCGGCAAAAGATCGCAATGGCGCTCCGTTTTCCTTGTGCGAGATGCCTGATTGACGTTTGAATGGTCACGGCCTCCACAGTTTCAAGCATGGGGCGGCGTATAAAATCCTGAAGTTGGTGTTTTCACGTGCCGCGCTGGACAGCGCGTAATAGGCTGGCGCAAGTCGATATATTGGGGGGCCTTGTATGTGATTGTGTCGCTTTAACCTTGATATCGATTCGATTTGGATTAAAAAACAGTCATGCTTCGCGATAAATCAATTCTGATTACTGGTGGTACCGGGTCATTTGGCAACACATTTGTTCCCATGACGCTGGAGAAGTTCAATCCAAGAAAAATCATCATTTACTCGCGCGACGAAATGAAGCAGTGGGAGATGGCCAAGCTGTTTCAGGGCGATGAACGTGTTCGATTTTTTATTGGCGATGTGCGCGATCGGGATCGCTTGCACCGGGCGCTGGATGGTGTGGATTTTGTCGTTCATGCCGCAGCCACCAAAATCGTGCCCACGGCAGAATACAACCCGTTTGAATGTGTCAAGACCAACATCAACGGTGCGATGAACCTCATCGATGTTTGTATCGACAAAGGGATCAAGCGGGTGGTGGCGCTTTCCACCGACAAGGCCAGCAGTCCCGTGAATTTGTACGGCGCAACAAAGCTGGTATCCGACAAGCTGTTTGTGGCTGGAAATTCCTATGCCGGCGGGCATGAGACCCGTTTTGGTGTGGTGCGGTATGGCAATGTCATGGGCTCCCGTGGTTCCGTGATTCCCTTTTTCATGTCAATCAAGGACAAGGGTGTTTTACCGATCACGGACGAGCGCATGACCCGTTTCATGATTTCCCTGGAGCAGGGTGTTGAGCTGGTTTGGCACGCCTTCGAGGACATGCAAGGCGGTGAAATCTATGTGAAAAAAATACCGTCCATGAGTGTTATTGACGTTGCGAACGCGGTGTCCCCGGAGGCGGAGAAAAAAATCATAGGCATTCGTCCCGGCGAGAAACTTCATGAACAAATGATCAGCGCTGAAGATGCGATGTACACCTATGAATATCCGGAGCATTTCAAGATTTTGCCGGTGATTAACAATTGGAGCTTGGATCCTTTCCGCATCAAGGACGGAAAGAAGGTGCAGGAGGGATTTGTTTATGCCAGTGACAACAATGCGGAATGGATGAGTGTCGAGGCGCTTCGGGCTTGGATCACGGTCAATCACGAAAAAATCGGGCAGATTTGATGCAGACCATTCCTTATGGTCGTCAGGATATCTCCCAGGCAGATGTTGACGCCGTGGTGGAGGTGTTGCGATCCGACTTCCTGACGCAAGGTCCCGCCGTGCCCCGGTTCGAGGCGGCTGTGGCGAGTCATTGCGGTGTCAGCCATGCTTTGGCGGTCAACAGTGCCACCTCGGCACTACATATGGCCTGTCTGTCTCTGGGCCTGGGCCCTGGCGACTGGTTGTGGACGAGCCCTGTCACTTTCGTGGCCTCGGCGAACTGCGGCCTGTATTGCGGCGCTCAGGTGGACTTTGTGGATATTGATCCTCGCGCATACAACATTTGTCCGGGGGCGCTGGCAGACAAGCTGGAGCAGGCGGAGCGGGCGGGTTGTTTGCCGAAGGTGCTCGTGGCTGTGCATCTTTGCGGCCAGCCTTGCGACATGCGGGCGATCAAGCTACTGTCGCAGCGATACGGGTTCAAAATTATTGAAGATGCATCTCATGCCATTGGCGGCAAGTACCTGGGTGTGCCGATCGGAAGCTGTCAGTACAGCGACATCACCGTTTTCAGCTTTCACCCGGTCAAGATAATCACCACCGCAGAGGGCGGCATGGCCGTGACCAACAGTGCCGAGCTGGCTGCGAAGATGAGTCTGCTGCGGAGTCATGGCATCACGCGCGACCCGGAGCAAATGACGCACGAATCCGACGGGCCTTGGTATTACCAGCAGATTGACCTGGGATTCAATTACCGCATGACGGAGTTGCAGGCTGCCTTGGGCGTCAGTCAGATGGAGCGTTTGAGTGCCTATGTAGCCCGTCGACATGAGTTGGCGGATCGGTACGATGAGTTGTTGGCCGGCCTGCCGGTCACCACGCCCTGGCAGCATGCCGATGGTTATTCCGGTTTGCACCTCTATGTCATCCGGCTGCAACTGGACAAGATCAACCGCAGTCACCGGCAAGTTTTCGAGAGCCTGAGAAACGCCGGTATCGGCGTGAACTTACACTATATCCCCGTGCACACGCAGCCGTATTTTCAGCGCATGGGTTTCAAGCCAGCGGACTTTCCCCGGTCCATGGGTTATTACCGCGAGGCCATCAGCCTGCCTATGTTTCAGGCATTGACCGACGCGCAGCAAGACAGGGTGATTTCAGCTTTGGGGAAGGCGCTGGTCGCATGAGGCTGGCCCTTATTCCTGCCAGGGGGGGCAGCAAGCGCATTCCCCGCAAGAACATCAAGCTGTTCTGCGGGAAGCCTATGATCGCCTGGTCGATCGAAGCCGCTTTGCGCAGCGACTGTTTTGATCAGGTCATGGTCTCTACGGATGATGCAGAAATTGCCGAGATTGCGCGTCAATACGGCGCTCAAGTGCCTTTCGTTCGCCCCGCCGAGTTGGCGAATGATTTCGCGGGAACCATACCTGTCGTTCGTCACGCGATTGAATGGCGGCAGGCGCAGGGGCAGATGCCATCAGAGGTTTGCTGCATCTATGCCACGGCGCCATTCGTTTCTATTGACGATCTTCGTCGTGGCCTGGCGGCTCTGGTTGACACGGGCAGTGAATACGCTTTTCCGGTCACCAGTTATGCCTTCCCCATCCAGCGGGCCATTCGCATCACCGAGGCGGACCGGGTCGAGATGTTCAACCCTGCGTGTTTCGAAACCCGTTCGCAAGACCTGGAAGAGGCCTACCACGATGCCGGACAGTTTTACTGGGGGCGTGCGCAAGCCTGGCTGGCCAATAAGCCGATCTTTTCGACGGACGCGATTCCCTTGCGTTTACCCCGCTATCGCGTCCAAGATATCGATACGCCTGAAGATTGGGTTCGGGCCGAACTCATGTTCACAGCTCTTCAACTTGAGTCCAAAATCATCAATCAATGACGAAAGCAACCATGACATCACCTAAATTTGTAACAGAACAAGAAGCGTTTTGGGCGGGCGAGTTCGGTACCGCATACATTCAGCGCAACCAGGGTGATGCGCTGCTGGCCT
>JAUSQH010000436.1 GCA_030652895.1 Alphaproteobacteria bacterium | reverse complement strand
ATGGGTTCGGGCATCGCCTATGTGTCGGCGCTGGCGGGCATTGACGTGGTTCTCATCGACAGCAGTTTGGAAAACGCCACGAAGGGCAAAGCCTATTCCGAAAATCTGCTGAGCAAGGCCGTTACAAAAGGTGGCAGGACCGAAGCGGAAAAATCGGCGATCCTGTCGCGCATTACGCCGGCGGCAGATTATTCAGGGCTTGGCGATGTGGATATGGTGATTGAGGCGGTGTTTGAAGACCGCGAAGTTAAGGCCGGTGTTACGGCGAAGGCGGAAGCGGTCCTGCCACCAACGTCAATTTTTGCGTCCAATACGTCTACGCTGCCGATCACCGGACTGGCGGAAAAATCCTCCCGGCCGGAACAATTTATCGGGGTGCATTTTTTCTCGCCGGTGGATCGCATGGGGCTTGTCGAAATCATCATGGGAAAGAAAACGTCTGACAGGGCGCTGGCCGTCGCCATCGACTATGTGCGCAAAATCCGCAAGACGCCGATTGTCGTCAATGACAGCCGCGGCTTTTACACCAGCCGCGTTTTCAGCACCTATGTGAATGAAGGCATCGCCATGCTGTGCGAAGGGGTGAAGCCGGCGCTAATCGAAAATGCGGGCAAAATGTGTGGCATGCCGGTAGGCCCGCTGGCGGTGAATGATGAGGTCAGCCTGGAACTGACCTATCACATTTCTGATCAGACCAGGAAAGACCTGGGGGCGGCCTATAAGCCCAGCGCGATTGACGCGCTGCTGGAGGAAGTGGTCATCAAACAGGGCCGTCTGGGCAAAAAGAATCGCAAGGGATGGTATGATTATCCCGAAGGGGGCAAGAAAAAACTGTGGCCCGGCATCGTGCAGCTGGTGAAGCCCTCTACCAATGAGCCCGATGTGGAGGAGCTGAAAAAACGCTTTTTGTATGTTCAGGCGCTGGACACTGCGCGCTGTTTTGAAGAGGGCGTACTGACCGACGTGCGCGACGCTGATGTGGGCGCCATTCAGGGTTGGGGCTTTGCGCCCTATACTGGCGGGCCGCTATCCCTGATCGACACGGTGGGTGTGGCGGAGTTTGTGCGCGAATGCGACCGCATGGCCCAGGCCTATGGTGAGCGTTTTGCGCCCAACAAACTGTTGCGCGAAATGGCCACTAAGGGGGAAAGCTTTTATGGACGGTTAAATCCGAAACAACAGGCTGCCTTAGGGTTTAAGATAATCTGTAGCCTGATTAATGAATATGTTAATCAGGCTGACGTATGAACACGCCGGTCCATCATTGCCCGGCTTAACCGGGCAATGACACGGGAAAAGCAGAAGCGCATCACGCACAACGCAATTGCGCTACTTCAGCGCCTGCCAGACATTCATCGGCTGAGTATCCAGGGGCAGACGGAGGTCGACATTATCCTTGTCGGCGTGGGTTTTCAAAGAACGCATCATCTGATCAAAATCTCCCAGAAGGAGTTTTCCGGTTAGTACTGAGGCCGGCCGCATCGGCTTTCCCGCACCAACGGTGATGAAATCGTCCCAATGGATCGGGATCACCCGTTTGGCGCCTACGTCCGCGACCACTTCTTTCCAGTACGAATTTTCATGCGCGGCGTCGAAATTGCCAAGGCCTCCGGTGCCCAACATCACCACCTCCGCCCGAACGTCTTTTAGTGCACCAGGTTCAAACCCCGCACTGCCATTGATCAGCAGTGACTTGTCTCCATGCTGAACAAGAACGGCGTAGCTTGCCCCCTCAAGATAATCTCCAATACCAGCAGGTGGTTTGAGCGGGCTGGTGATTTCACCACCCGTAAAGCCCGTTGGGGCATGGCGTGATGGCAGCAACGTAACCGTAAAGCGGCCAAACCGCATCGCTTCACCGGTTACCGCTGGGCGAATTTGCGTCTCTGGCAAACCCCAGCCGCGCCCGATATTGGCGGTGGATTGCGAACCGATAAAAATGGCGCCGGTGCGCAAGGCTACTTCCGGTGCGTCCATGGCGTGATCATAATGCGAATGAACAGGTATGATAGCCGCCAGTTTGGTAATCCCGGCCCGCTTTAACCCCTGATCTATGGCCGGTATATCGGGCGCTATCCTGCTCGTCGCCATTGGAAGAATGCCAGGGCGTGAGAAAAACCCATCTGTCAGAATAGCGGTTTCGCCATCGTCAATCAGGATAGTGGCGACGCCCAGAAATTTTACCCGCACATTGCCGGACTCTTCCTTTGCGGCGGACATTTGCATGGCGGCGTAAGGCTGTAACGAAGGACGATCATTCGCCAGCCAGACAACTGCGCTAACCGCGACAATGAGAATGGCGAGCAGTAGCCCCCCGATCCGTCTGAGCCATTTCATTCCCCGGCCCCCCGTCGTGATATGATTCTGCGCGACAGGTTACCTCAATAACGCGGCTTCCACCAGCGGCAGCCGGTCATTGCCGAAATACATATCATCCCCGTTGACGAACATGGTGGGAGAGCCAAATCCGCCACGGCGGATCAGCTCTTCAGTGTTTTCGCGCAGCCGGTCTTTCGCATCCGCCTCAGTGATGCGGCGGAAAAAATCCTCGGTGTTCAGTCCGGCCCGGCCGCAGATTTCGCTCAGAATTTCGGGCTGCGAAATATCCTTCAGATCGCCCCAATATGCCTCAAACGTGGCGCGTGCATAGGCGGGCAGCACGCCCGCGTCCAGCGCCACCATCGCGCCGCGCATGCTGTCCACGGCGCGTACCGGAAACACTTTCGGCCAGCCAATCTTAATCCCGCAGAACCGCGCCCAGTCCTGCAAATCCTTGGTGGAATATTTGGATTTCACCGGGTGCGGGTTGGCGCGCATCTCATATAGTTCCATATTCACCGCGTTGAACACGCCGCCCACAAGTATGGGCCGCCATTCGATTTGCGCTTTGGTGCGCGCCGCCAGTGCCTCAATGCGGCTGAACGCGAGATATGTCCAGGGGCTGGAGCAGTCGAAAAAGAATTCTAGTCTGGCCATGCGGGATTTCCTTATTGTGCGGCAGCGGCACTGCCCGCATCGGACACCAGGGCCGCGCGCGTATTTATTTCCCTGATTAATTCAGCGATGGTTTCATCCAGAGATGTAACGCGCTGGTGGGCCATTCCAAGACGGCGCACTGAAACCGTTCGCTCTTCGGCCTCACGCTTGCCCACAACCAATTGCACAGGAACTTTGCGCACTGAATGTTCTCGCACTTTGTAATTAATCTTTTCATTACGCAGGTCCGTTTCAACACGTATTCCTTGTGAAAACAGCGCCGCCGCCACCTCGCTGGCGTAGGCATCCGCGTCCGAAGTAATGGTGGCGACCACCACCTGTACTGGCGCCAGCCACAAGGGGAAACGTCCCGCATGATGCTCGATCAATATACCGGTAAAGCGCTCCAGCGAACCGAACATGGCCCGGTGCAACATCACGGGGGGGTGCTTTTGCCCGTCTTCGCCTACAAAGCTGGCCCCCAGGCGGCCAGGCAGATTGAGGTCGACCTGCAGGGTGCCACATTGCCAGTCGCGTCCAATCGCGTCACGCAGCACAAATTCCAGTTTTGGCCCATAAAATGCGCCTTCGCCGGGGTTCATCACATAATCGAGGCCCGCCGCCTCAATCGCAATTTTCAACGCGGCCTCCGACTTGTCCCATACGTCGTCCGAGCCTACCCGCTTTTCGGGACGGTCCGAAAATTTCACCCGTACCTGATCGAAACCAAAATCGCGGTAGATTTCCAGAATGAGATTCGTCACGGTAACGCACTCTTCCGTGATTTGATCTTCACTGCAGAATATATGCGCATCGTCCTGTGTAAAGGCGCGCAGGCGCATCAGCCCGTGCAGTGCACCGGACGGTTCATAGCGGTGCACCTTGCCAAATTCCGACATGCGATAAGGCAGATCGCGGTAGCTTTTGATGCCCTGCCGGAAAATCTGCACATGACCCGGACAGTTCATCGGCTTCAGACAGAAATGCCGTTCATCCGGGGTGTGGCTGGAAAACATTTCTTCGGAAAACTTCTCCGCATGACCGGAGGCAACCCACAGTGATGCGTCCAGCAGTTCGGGCGTATTGACTTCATGATACCCGCCCTGGCGCTGGCGTTCGCGCATGTAATCAATCAGGGAGCGGAACAGTTCCCAGCCCTTGGGATGCCAGAACACCGCACCCGGCCCTTCTTCTTGAAAGTGGAACAGGTCCAGTTCGCGCCCCAGCCTGCGATGGTCGCGTTTTTCCGCCTCTTCCAGCATCAGCAGATAGGCTTTCAGTTCCTTGTCGCTGGCCCAGCAGGTGCCATAAATGCGTTGCAGCATTTCGTTATTGGAATCGCCGCGCCAGTATGCGCCCGCCAGCTTGGTCAGTTTGAACGCCTTGCCCAGTTTACCTGTACTGGGCAGGTGCGGCCCCCGGCACAGATCCTGCCAGTTGCCCTGGCGGTAAAGGCTGACCGGTTGATCGGCAGGGATTGAGGCGATGATCTCGGCCTTATATTCCTCGCCAATCGAGCGGAAAAACGCCACCGCCTTGTCGCGCTCCCACACTTCGCGGGTAATGGGTTCATCGCGATCCACAATCTCGCGCATGCGTTGCTCAATCGTCTCCAGATCGTCCAGGCTGAACGGTGTGGGACGCGCGAAATCGTAAAAAAAGCCGTTCTCAATCACCGGGCCGATGGTAATTTGGGTTTCGGGATATAATTCCTTTACGGCCTCGGCCAGCACATGGGCGCAGTCATGGCGCAATATTTCCAGTGCTCCTGGGTCTTCAGCAGTGAGTATGGCGACTTTTGCATCCTGTTCGAAAATAGTGGACAGGTCTTTCACTTCCCCATCGACGCGGACCGCGACGGCTTTTTTCGCCAGCGATTTCGAAATATTCAGGGCCACATCCAAGCCGCTTACCGGCTCGGCAAATTCGCGATGCCCGCCATCAGGAAGGGTAATTTTAATCATCACTGTCTCACTTCGAAATATCATTTGTATGGCGCGACCAGCGCCCATAACGCCACGCGCTGAATAGTCCATAGCGCATCTCAAGCTTTTCTGGAACCACGTCTACACCCTGACCACCCCATGGGTGACAGCGGCATATCCGCGAAAGGGCGAGCCAGCTTCCCGGCCAGGCGCCGTGCTGGCGCACAGCAATGGCCGCATATTGTGAACATGTCGGCTGATACCGGCATGAACTCCCAAAAAATGGTGACAGGGTAAGCTGATAGATACGGATCACAAACAGCAGGACTTTAGCCATCTATCGGGTCCGCGGCGGCGCGCTTGGCAGCGATTTCATCAACGGCCTTCAAAACGGCTTCAAACGGCAGCATCACGGAGCCGTGCCGTGCCTTGTAATCGGCCACAGGCTGCAACACCTCCAGTTCGCACCATTCGCCAGCAGGGGGCTTCGCATGATTTTTCAGCATAGCGCGCATGGCCTCCGCGACCTCGCGCAACTGCGGACGGGTCTGACCGATTACATGCTTGGCCATGATAGCGGAAGCCGCCTGGCCCAGCGCGCAGGCTTTTACCTCGGCGGCGTAGTCAGTGACTTTATCGTCCTGCATTTTGATATCAACGGTAATGCGGCTGCCGCATAGCGGGCTGTCCAGAAACACCGTGGCGTCCGGGTCGGTCAACCGCCCTGAGCGTTCAATGTTCCCTGCCAGGGTGAGGATCGCTTTGTTATAAAGTTCATTAACCATGTTCATGACCCAGCGCGGCCGCAGCATGCGACTTGATGGACTTTAGCATGGCGTGCAAGCCATTGGAACGTGTGGCGCTGAGATGTGAATCCAGTCCGATTTCGGCTATAAACCCTGGCGCGGTCTGAATTATTTCTGAAGCGGAACGATCGCTGTAGATACGTAATAACAGCGCGATCAGACCAGAGACAATGGCTGAATCGCTGATGGCGTCGAAGTGCAGCTGGTTCGCGTCACCCGCAGCCCGCAGCCAGACCTGGCTTTGGCAGCCCTGCACACGGTTGGCCTCGGTACGCCATTCATCCTTGAATTCCGGTAACTTACGGCCCAAGTCAATCAAATACTGATACCGGTCCATCCAGTCGTCAAAAAACTGGAATTCCCCAATCAGGTCGGTTTGGGTGTCAGCAATAGTTTGCACAGCTCATTTCATCCCGCTTCTGTATGAAGGAAAATCTTATCTCAATAAGACACCAGTAAGGCAAGATTGCACATACAGGCTTATGCAGTTAGACTGGACGTGTGATCCCTGCTATATAGGTATCATATTGTAATGTTCGATGGCTGCCGCGCCGGAGATAAAAGTGAAGAGTATGCAGTGGCCCGTGTGAACGGGCTTAATATGGACAAATCCCCGTTATCCTAATGAGCGGCGCGCCGGGGTAGATACACTAGAGAGTGAAAATTGACAATGGATGCCATCGCAAATGAGGCCGGCCAGGTCAGCGTTTTTGAAGAAAGAGCCAAACCGCACGGCGCCGAACGCCGCCCCACAAAGGCAGAGGCCGAAGCCGCTGTCCGCATCCTGATCCGCTGGGCGGGAGATGATCCTGACCGGGAAGGTCTGCTGGATACGCCCGCCCGCGTTGTACGCGCCTACGGGGAGTTTTTCGCAGGTTACAATGAGGATCCCAACGAGATTCTGTCGCGCACCTTCGAAGAAGTTGAAGGCTATGACGACTGGATCATGTTGCGGGATATCCGCCTTGAATCCCATTGCGAACATCATATGCTGCCAATTATCGGGGTCGCGCACATTGCCTATATTCCCGCCGGCCGGGTTGTAGGCATCAGCAAGCTGGCGCGGGTAGTGGAGGTGTTCGCCAAGCGCCTGCAAACCCAGGAAACCCTGACGGCCCAGATCGCCAGCGCCATTCATGATGGACTGGAGGCGGTAGGCGTTGCGGTGCTGATTGAAGCCAGGCATGAATGCATGACGACGCGCGGCGTGCATAAACCGGATGTGGATATGATCACCAGCCGTATGACCGGCGCCTTCAAGGCCGATCCACGGTTGGAAGAACGTTTCCTGAATATGCTGCGCAAGCGCTGAAACGTAACCTTACGTTAAGTATAAACAGGCAAGATTTTACTATGGATAATACGGACGAACTCCGCTTCGCAGCGCGCCGCACGATCGAGCAGGTCGAGGAAAGCGCGGAGCTGGCCCCAAAATTCGATGAACGCGGGTTGATCCCGGTTGTAACCACCGATGCGGATAGCGGCGAAGTGCTCATGCACGGCTATATGAATGCCGAAGCCTTCCGCAAGTCCGTGGCGCTGGGCGAAGCGGTCTATTATAGCCGCAGCCGTCAGGCTCTGTGGCACAAGGGCGCCACCAGCGGACTGGTGCAGAAAATTGTCGAGATCCGAATTGATGATGATCAGGACGCGGTATGGCTGCGGGTGAATGTACAAGGCGGCGCCAGTTGCCATGTGGGCTACCGTTCGTGCTTTTACCGCTCCGTACCGGTCGGCGCGACGGGCGAAGTCGCGTTGCACTTTGAAGAAACCGAAAAGGTCTTCGATCCAAAAATTGTGTATGGGGATGCACCGAACCCAACCCAATTGTGAGCCCGGTTTTGATATATGGCTGATTTGATTTCCCGCCCGACCTGGGCCCGTAGACCAGCCACTATCGGCCTGGCGCTGGGCAGCGGCGTGGCAAGGGGATGGGCGCATATCGGTATTATCCGCGCCCTGGAGCGCGAGGGAATTCAGCCTGATATCATTTGCGGCACGTCAATCGGGGCGGTGGTTGGCGGGAGTTATGTTGCGGGTAAACTTGACAATGTCGAGGAATGGGCGCGCGCAATGACCCAGCGCCGGCTGTTCCGGTTTCTCGATTTCGGGATCGGTTCGGGAGGACTGCTGCAGGGTAAAAAGCTGGCGGCCGAGTTAAATGACGCGCTGGGGGATCTGGAAATTCAGCATCTGGGACGGCGGTTCGTCGCCGTCACAACCGAACTGGCGACAGGACATGAAATCTGGTTGCGCCAGGGGCATATGGTGGAGGCCATGCGTGCGTCCTATGCCTTACCCGGAATTTTTACCCCTGTGAAAGTCGAAGGCCGCTGGCTGATTGATGGCGCGCTGGTTAATCCGGTTCCCGTATCCACGTGCCGTGCGTTTGGCGCGCGCCTGGTCATCGCAGTTAATCTGAATGCGGACATTTTTGGTATGGGCACGGTGCGCAAAGGCGACCGGCTGGAAAGTGACGAGGAGCTGGACGCCGAAAATGCCGAGGCGCGATCGATGCTGGCCGGTGCACGTCTATCCAACAGGATGGCGATGCGTCAATTGCTGGGAACAACAAAGGGGACGCCAGGGCTGACGACGGTTATGTTTGGCGCGTTTAACATCGTGCAGGATCGTCTGGCGCGCTCACGGCTTGCAGGCGATCCGCCTGACGTGCTGGTAAATCCCCCGGTGGCGCATATTGGGCTGCTGGATTTTCACCGGGCTGAAGAATCGATCAAGCTTGGCGAACAGGCCATGGTTGAGGCCATACCAATGATTCACGAAGCACTAAGCGTTCTGAACTGAGATCGGCGCTGTATTAGCGGGGACTGCGGGCATTGATGGTGCTGGAATTGCCCGGTTTGCCAGATGTGGTGGTATGAGCGGCAGCTTTCCAAACGGAATTGTCTGCCGACTCATTACGTTCTCTCGACAATTCCCGCGCCAGATATAAAAACCTGTTCAACAGGGCGTGACAGAACTGTATCTTTGCAGTTTTCACGTCCCACGCGGCATTGGGGAAGGGACAACTTTCAAACGAGATTTCAATATCGCGCGGCAGATCGAAGCGCCGCATCAACGCCTCTGCAAGGCGTTCCGCAATTCCCGATTCGCGCAGCCAGGTGTCCAGTTTTTCGCCTTCCAGTGTCGTATTACGCGCATACGAAACCGTCACGTTGGCATGTTGTGATGTGAATGCTCCCACGGGAGAGTCGGTTAATTTGGTCATCAGCCAGTCCATCGCCCTTTTGGCCAGCGCATACTCCTCGTGGCACCATTCAGCGCGGTCCGTAGGCAATTGGGCGGCGGTTACAATGTCGGTGCGATTTTCTGGATCGGCTCCATAAACAAGGCAGGCAATATTGTAATAACGTTGAATCTCGAGTGAGTGTAAATCCCAGTAGGCATTCTCCAGGTCGTCTTCCTGCACCAATTGCCATTCCAGCTTCCAGCCATCCGCGACAGCTTGCAGTTTTCGTATTTCGCCCCCCGCTTTGGGGTCCGCGGGCAGCATCATCTGCGCCATTACCGCAATGGTGTCGGCGGCGTCTTCCTCGCGGCCGAAGATAGGCGGATTTTTCTCCCAAATGATGACGTGGGCTATCTCATGCAGCAGGGTAAATTCCGTATTGGCGAGCACGAAAAGCCGTTCATATTGCTCTTGCGCCTCCTTATTGACCTTGCGGATGGCGTTCTTGGCGCTCAGGGAGGACGCGAGCGAAAGCGACGCGATGGCCGTTACCAGAACCACGCCGACGAGCCGCCGCAGACGGCGGCCCAAAAGTCCTGAATAGTTGCGGATTCCCATCGAAAATTGCATATGCTTCGCCCGGTGACGCGTCTGTCGAACGAGCATTAACATGAATGTCATGACATTCGGTTAATGTGGGACATCCAATAAATCGTGTTGCGAAAATATTTTAGACGCCAAACCTATATAATAGGAGATCCCGCTGTTGGCTATCTCAGCCAAACGCCCGCTGCTTTAATGTGCGTGATGCTTTAACAATTCATAGGCATTGTCGCGCAATTGCCCGAACAGTGCCGCCACCTGAGGATGCTCGATCGGTTCGCCCGATTCATCGGGCAACAGGTTTTGCTCGGAAACATAGGCCTCGTAATATGATTCCTCGTTCTCTGCCAGCAAATGGTAAAAGGGCTGATCTTTGCGCGGTCTGATCTCGGCTGGAATGGACTGATACCACTGCTCGGTGTTGTTGAATACCGGATCAACGTCAAAAATGACCCCACGGAATGGAAAAATCCGGTGGCGGACAACTTGACCGATGCGAAATTTTGCTAAACGCGCCATCATCATATCCTTTTTGATCATTACTGACAGCTTAGCAATTATTATGAAATTGCACTACTGGTTCATGCGCAATGCTTAAATATCCAGGGATATGGGCCAATAAAATAAAGGCCGCGCCCCAATAAAGAGGCGCGGCCCAGATTTCAGGCTATTACTACTCAGCCGGTGCTTCGGCTTCGCAGGGGTTTTCCGCCGCGCAGGGGTTTTCCGCCGCACAGGGGTTGGCTGCGTCTTCTGCCGCTGCTTCGTGATGTTCCGCATAGGCCGGGAGGGCCGCTGCAGACATTGCCAGGGCCAGGCCGATGGCGGTCGCGGTACGATTAAAGCTGTTCTTCTTCATGGTTCTTACCTTCCTTGGTTATATGGCCGTTGCCGACCCCATTCTCCAGCAGATTGGAAGCGGTTTTTTTTCCGCCTTTTCCCCCGTTGGAAACACTTGTTGCCCTAAATCTTTACCTGATCAATCCTTTACAACCAGTGGATAATCAGGGGTCGGATTAAGTGGGCAGGAATACGAATAATTTCCGGGCGTCAGTTCAACGCTATAATCACGCGTTACACCTTCGGTCAAACCGCCGCCGGATACATTGGGCTGTAATAGCCGGGACAGCCCCGCGCCGCGCAACCAGAACCCCAGTTCATAAGGTACATTCTTGTTGCTGACGCGAAAAATATATTTGCCGGGCTTCACAGTCAATGGGGAGATTTTCTGTAGACGGTCCTTTCCGGTCTTTTCGTTAATCTCAAGACAGTCTGATTTTTCCTCTGTCTTGAAACCGTGATCAGTACCGCCCTCGGGCTCGAGGAATTGACATCCGGTTTGTGTCAGGGTGATGACGGTGACGCCCGGGTCTTGTGGCGTTTGCACTGCGTCCTGTGCCTTCGCTGCCGCGGACATCAGAACCAATGAACAGCCCGCAACGATGTTGGCCCACACAAGTGGTCTGCGGCCAGACTGTAGCAAGCATTCCTTCATTGAGAGCAATTCCCTTTCAGCGAATCTTTGTTCTGCATCATGTCGAACTTAATATCTGCAATCAATACGTCAAATAAAAGGCGAAATCTGGGTCATTACATGGTGCATTGTGGCTATAATCAGTTCAATGGCGATTGCTTTTGGACCGTGGCGCACAATATAATTCTATCTAAGGCGCAAACTGAACACCACGAAGCCGGCATGATTAGCGCTGATTCGGGTGCTTGACCTTATGAAATGGAGATGCAAATGGCGGAACAGGCGAAACGTGCAGAAGCCACCTTTGGCGCGGGTTGCTTTTGGGGTGTGGAGGCGAATTTCCGGCAGATTCCAGGCGTTTTAGCCACAGCTGTCGGCTATCTTGGGGGGGGCCTGGACAACCCCACTTATGAGGATGTATGCAGTGGCCGCACTCAGCATGCGGAGGTGGTAAAGGTGGTGTACGATCCCCGCCGGGTCACGTTCGAACAGCTGCTGGAAGTATTCTGGGCCAATCATGACCCTACGACGTTGAACCGCCAGGGGCCGGATGTCGGTACGCAATACCGGTCTGCGGTTTTCTATCATGACGATATCCAGGCGGAAATAGCCCGCGCCACCCTCAAGCGGCTGGAGGCCTCTGGCCGTTTCAGGCGGCCGATTGTCACCGAAATCAGCCCGGCCACGACATTCTGGATGGCTGAGGATTATCACCAGCAATATCTTGAAAAGCGCGGCGCGTCATCGTGCCATATATAGCAGACAAACGCGCATAGCAGACAAACGCGACCGGCATATGAGCGCACGCGACTATCCTGACCGCCCATGGATAGGGATAGGCGTGGTTGTATGGCGTGGGGACGCGGTGTTGCTGGTCCGCCGCGCCCACCCCCCGCGCAAGGGCCAGTGGAGTATTCCCGGCGGTATGCAGGAAATCGGCGAAACCGCTCGCCAGGCGGGTGTCCGCGAAGTGTTCGAGGAAACCGGACTTGAAATCCGGATAGACGGTCTTATCGATGTGATTGACGTGATACTGCCAGACGACGCGGGCCAGGTGCGCACCCATTACACCCTGATCGATTTTTACGGGCACTGTCTGGAAGGCGCGGGCCAGGAATACGGGACTAATCCGCGTGCGGGCGATGACGCGGACGAAGCACTGTGGGTAAGCGTCAGCGCCCTGGACGAGTATGGACTTTGGCCTGAAACATTGCGCGTAATCGAGGTGAGCAGGCAAATCAGAAATGGCGGTGTCACATCCGCATCATAACACATAGAGGGGAAGACACATGGCCTATACGGGATTTGATCTAAGCGGCAAAGTCGCACTGGTGACCGGTGGAAACGGGGGCATTGGTCTTGGCATGGCGCAGGCCATGGCGCAGGCCGGCGCCAATATCGTTATCTGGGGCACCAATGCGGATAAAAACGAAACCGCGCGCGCCGCGCTTGCGGGGCTGGGCGTAAAAGTGCTGACCAGCAAGGTCGATGTCTCACAGGAACAACAGGTCATTGATGCGTTTGGTCAGGCCGTGCAGCAGATGGGCCGGGTAGATACGGTGATCGCCAATGCGGGTATCGGCTTTGGCGCGCCGTCGTTCATGGAGCTGAAAATCGAAACCTTCCGCAAGGTCATGGCGGTGAATATGGAAGGCGCGTTCTTCACCCTGCGCGAAGCCGCCCGGCACATGATAAGCCGTGAAGGCGGCGGGTCGCTTGTGGGCGTGGCCAGCCTGGCGGCTGTAGAGGGCGCGGCGCGCAATCAGGCCTACGGCGCCAGCAAAGGGGGTCTGATTTCCATGATCAAAGGCATCTCGGTCGAACTGGCGCGCTATGGCGTACGCGCCAATGCGATTTTACCGGGTTGGATCGCAACGGACATGACCGAAGCATCGCAGGCGTCGCAGAAATTCAACGACAATGTCATTGGCCGGGTGCCAATCCGCCGGTGGGGCCAGCCGGAGGATTTTGCCGGCGTCGCGGTATATCTGGCCAGCGATGCGTCGCGGTACCATACCGGCGATCAGTTCGTAATAGATGGCGGGTATGCGATATTCTGAACGGCAGTTAAATATTTGGTAATAATTTCGCGGCAGTATGCGCGCACGTCAAAGGGTGTGGAGATTTTCCGGCCCTTTCCCCGAAACGGCAAACCGTTGGAAACAGCGGGACGCAAAGCCACCGGCCTTCATTCTGGCTCTTAATCCAAGGGACAGAAAATGGCAGCGGGGCCCCCGAAAGGAGTTCTGATATGACGTTTTCGCCTGCTGCGACTGCCGCTGCGTTATCGCCTTCATTTGAAACACTGCTGAAAACGCTGGATACCGGGCCGCAGTATTCGCTTGCGCACAATGATGACACGCCAAACGCGACACTCAGCTATCGGGCGTCCCCTGATGGCTCGGTGACCATGGGTACGGACCGGTTATCAGGCCAGGTCGTGCTGATTGTGCAAAATGGCGACGCGTGCTGGGAAATCGCCCTGCCCCCCAAGATCGCCCAATTTGCGTCATCTGAAACCGAACATAGCCTTGCCGCCGCCAAGCACGTGGCCGAGGCCGCCTTTAGCGCTTATCGCGCCATCCGCTAGGAGCCGTTTGCGGTAAATAATTGCCCGGTTTCGGGGAACGCCGCATGCCGCTTGGCAAGTCGCTCTAACTCCGCTAGTTTGCGCCTTTCCGCGGGTCTGGTTTCGCTTCTGCCTGTGCTGTGTAATACCGCACGGCTGCTGGGGCCGCAATTTTGGAGAGGTGCCAGAGTGGCCGATCGGGGCGGTCTCGAAAACCGTTGTGCGTGCGAGCGTACCGTGGGTTCGAATCCCACCCTCTCCGCCACCCTACGCTTTTGTAAATTCTCCAATAGGGGTGAATGTGCCAAAAGACGCCAAACTATCTAACGCACAAGGTATTTCGCTGGCGCATTAGAAGGCTTCCCTTACAAGATCACGCAATATCGAAGCGGTCGAGATTCATCACCTTGCTCCAAGCCGTCACAAAGTCACGCACAAACGTTTGCTGCGAGTCGTTGCACGCGTAGACTTCCGCGAGAGCTCTGAGCTGTGAGTTCGAACCGAATATAAGGTCAACGCTGGTACCCGTCCACTTGAGCTCACCCGTAGCGCGATCGCTCCCCTCAAAAACTCCTTCTGATGTAGCAGATTTCTGCCACTCGGTATTCATATCTAGTAGATTTACGAAGAAGTCATTGGTCAAGGCCTCGGTACGATTGGTGAAAACACCATGACTGGACTGTCCAAAATTTGTATTCAAGACGCGCATGCCACCAATCAGAACCGTAATTTCAGGAGCAGTTAGGCTCATAAGTTGCGCTTTATCCAAAAGCATCTCTGTTGCCGTTCCCTCATGCCCTTTACGGACATAATTGCGGAAACCATCTGCAAAAGGCTCGAGAACAGCAAAAGAATCTACATCCGTTTGCTCTTGCGACGCATCCATGCGGCCTGGTGAAAAGGCCACCTTCACATCGTGACCCGCCTTCTTAGCAGCGGCTTCGACGGCTGTGCAGCCGCCCAGAACGATCAAGTCGGCAAGAGATATCTTCTTGCCGCCAGACTGCGCACCGTTGAAATCCTTCTGAACTACT
>JAUSQH010000426.1 GCA_030652895.1 Alphaproteobacteria bacterium | reverse complement strand
TGCAGATCAAGATGGCGCAGGGCGCAAAACCCGGTGAAGGCGGGCAATTGCCCGGCCACAAGGTCGACAAGATCATTGGCAAGGTGCGCCATTCCACGCCGGGCGTTGGCCTGATTTCGCCACCGCCGCATCATGACATTTATTCCATCGAGGATCTGGCCCAGCTTATTTATGATCTGAAAAACGTTAATCCCGACGCCCTGGTCAGCGTCAAGCTGGTATCGGAAATCGGCGTTGGTACGATTGCGGCCGGGGTATCCAAGGCCCGCGCTGATCATGTCACCATTTCAGGATTTGAAGGCGGCACGGGCGCCAGCCCACTAACCTCGCTCAAGCATGCGGGTAGCCCGTGGGAAATCGGTCTTGCCGAAACCCATCAGACGCTGGTGCTCAACCGGTTGCGCGGCCGTATCGCCGTGCAGGTCGATGGCGGACTCCGCACCGGGCGTGACGTGGTGATCGGCGCCCTGCTGGGCGCGGATGAATTTGGCTTTGCGACCGCACCGCTGATCGCCAGCGGTTGCATCATGATGCGTAAGTGCCATCTTAACACCTGTCCGGTCGGGGTGGCGACGCAGGATCCCGAACTGCGCAAGCGGTTTACCGGTCAGCCGGAGCATGTCATCAACTATTTCTTCTTTGTCGCCGAAGAAGTCCGTGCACTGATGGCAAACCTGGGTTTCCGCACATTCAACGAGATGATCGGACGCTCCGATCTGTTGCGCAAGGACAAGGCTGTCACGCACTGGAAGGCCCAGGGGCTGGACTTTACCCGCCTGTTCCATCACCCCCAGGCGGCGCAGGGCGTCGCCATCTATAATTGCGAGAAGCAGAACCACAATCTTGAAAATGTGCTGGACCGCAAACTGATCGAGGCCTGCAAGCCGGCGCTGCAAGACCGCAAGCAGGTTTCAATCGACATGACCATCAACAATACGGACCGTACGACTGGCGCGATGTTGTCGGGCGTGCTTGCCAAACTGCATGGCCATGCCGGATTGCCCGATGACACGATAAAAATCAAACTGAAGGGCACTGCGGGGCAGAGCTTTGGCGCGTTTGCCGCAAAAGGGGTTACCCTGACGCTGGAAGGCCAGGCCAATGACTATGTGGGCAAGGGCCTGTCGGGCGGACGTCTGATTGTGCATCCGGCGCGTGAAAGCAAGATTGTGCCGGAGCGCAGTATCATTGTAGGCAATACGGTTCTGTACGGCGCGATCAGCGGAGAGTGTTATTTCCGCGGCGTCGCGGGCGAGCGGTTTGCCGTACGTAATTCGGGCGCCCATGCGGTGGTCGAAGGCGCTGGCGATCATTGCTGCGAATATATGACCGGCGGCGTGGTGCTTGTCATCGGGGAGACGGGGCGCAACTTTGCGGCGGGCATGAGCGGCGGCGTTGCCTATGTTCTGGACGAGGACGGGCTGTTCGATCAACGTTGCAACAAGCAGTTGGTGGAACTGACCGGCATTGACGAGGATGCGGAGGAGCCGGTTGAAGCTGCAATTGTTATGGCCGATCCGCTGAAGCATGACAGCCAGCGCATCCGGAGAATGTTGCAGGCCCATGTGGATGCGACCAACAGCACTGTGGCGCAGAACATTCTGGCCAACTGGGCGGAATATCGCGGCAGGTTCGTGAAGGTCGTCCCGTATGACTACCGCCGCGCTTTGACTGATTTACAGAACGAAGAAGCGGCGGCCAAGCCCAATCTGCGGCTTGTTGGCTAACCGGAAATGGAATTGAGAGAATACGCCCATGGGTAAAGTTACCGGCTTCAAGGAATTCGAGCGGCAGGATCGCCCCTATAAAGCGGTCGAGGAGCGGCTAAAGGATTTCAAGGAATTCGTGATTCCGCTCGACGAGCCAGAACTCGTTCGCCAGGGCGCGCGTTGTATGGATTGTGGCATTCCCTACTGCCACAATGGTTGCCCCGTGAACAATATTATTCCGGACTGGAATGATCTGGTGTACCGGCAGCGCTGGCGTGAGGCGCTTGAGGTGCTGCATTCCACCAATAACTTCCCTGAATTCACCGGGCGTGTCTGTCCCGCACCGTGCGAAGCCGCATGCACGCTGAACATTGACGAAGCGCCGGTTGCGATTAAAAGCATCGAATGCGCGATCATTGACCGTGGCTGGGAGGAAGGCTGGATCGCGCCGGAAATTCCCGAACGACGCACGGGCAAACGTGTCGCTGTGGTCGGTTCGGGCCCCTCGGGCATGGCCTGCGCACAGCAACTGGCCCGCGCAGGACACGATGTAACGGTGTTCGAAAAAAATGCCCGCATCGGCGGGTTGCTGCGCTATGGCATTCCTGATTTCAAAATGGAAAAATATCAGATCGACCGGCGCATGTCGCAAATGCAGGCCGAGGGCGTGACCTTCCGCCACAATACACAAGTGGGCGTTGACGTGCCTGCGCGGAAGTTGCTGAAAGATTTCGACGCCGTGGTTATGACCGGCGGGTCGGAACATCCACGTAATCTGGATGTGCCCGGGCGCGAGCTTGATGGCGTGCATTTCGCCATGCAGTTCCTGCCGCAGCAAAACCGCAGGAACGGCGGTGAAGCCGTGTGGCCGCTGCCGGAGATCAGCGCCAAGGGCAAGCATGTGATCGTGATCGGCGGCGGCGACACCGGATCGGACTGCATCGGCACGTCGCTGCGTCAGGGGGCCGCGTCGGTCACCCAACTGGAAATCATGCCAAAGCCGCCGGAAAAAGAAAACAAGCCGGTGACCTGGCCCGACTGGCCAAACAGAATGCGTACTTCTTCAAGCCAGGCTGAAGGCTGTACGCGCGACTGGAGCGTCGCGACAAAAAAAATCGCCGGAAAGGACGGCAAGGCGGTCAGGATAGAATGTATCCGCCTGGATGAAAAGCTGAAGGAAATTCCGGGAACGGAGTTCTCCCTGCCGGCCGATCTGATCCTGCTGGCCATGGGCTTTATGCACCCGGTGCATGAGGGAATGCTGAAGGAGCTTGGCGTAACGCTGGACCCACGCGGCAACGTGCAGGCCAACGTGATCAACTACAAGACATCGGTAGACAAGTTATTTGCCGCTGGTGACATGCGGCGCGGCCAGTCGCTGGTCGTATGGGCGATCCGCGAAGGCCGTCAGGCAGCGCGCGCCGTGGACGAATATCTGATGGGTGAAAGCCTGCTGCCGCGATAGGGCAAGATCTGGCTTGAGGCCTCTCCAGGCTCAACGTGTCATTACCCGGTTTATCCGGGTAATGACAGCAAGAGGTTATGACACCCCTGAGGCCTGATTAGAAAAAGCTAAGCCGCGCTTTTTAGATGTTTGCGGATCAGCATTTCCGCGATCTGCACCGCATTGAGCGCCGCGCCCTTGCGCAGATTGTCCGAGACCACCCACAGGTTAAGGCCGTTTTCAACGGTGGCGTCTTCGCGGATGCGTGAAATATAGGTCGCGAATTCCCCCACGCATTCCACCGGCGTGATGTAGCCGCCATCTTCGCGTTTATCGATCACCATGCAGCCGGGCGCCTCGCGCAGAATATCGCGTGCTTCGTCCGCGCTGATCGGGCGTTCGAACTCGATATTCACCGCTTCGGAATGGCCGACAAACACCGGCACCCGCACACAGGTAGCGGTCAGTTTGATGGTGGGGTCGAGCATTTTTTTTGTCTCGGCCATCATCTTCCATTCTTCCTTGGTCTGGCCATCTTCCATGAAGCTGTCGATATGCGGAATAAGATTGAAGGCAATCTGTTTGGTAAATTTGGTTTTCTCAATCGGGTCCGACACAAACACCGCGCGGGTTTGCCGGAACAATTCATCAGCCCCCTGATTGCCTGCGCCTGAAACCGACTGATAGGTCGCCACCACCACGCGCTTGATCTTCGCCACATCATGCAGCGGCTTTAATGCCACGACCAATTGTGCAGTCGAACAGTTCGGGTTGGCGATAATGCCGCGCTTGGTGTAACCGGCCAGGGCCAACGGGTTCACCTCCGGTACAATCAGGGGCACATCCGCATGCATGCGGAAATGGCTGGAATTATCGATCACCACCGCGCCGGCCGCCACAACCTTGGGGGCCCATTCCGCAGATACGGACGACCCCGCCGAGAACAGCGCAATCTGGGTGCCCTTGAAATCAAAATTTTCCAGCGCCTGGGTCTTCAGGGTGCGCGTGCCGTAGGAAACTTCCTTGCCGATGCTGCGGCGTGACGCCAGGGCCACCACCTCATCGGCCGGAAATTCACGTTCCGCCAGAATATTCAACATCTCACGCCCGACCATGCCGGTGGCGCCAACGACTGCTACTTTATAACCCATGGTTTCTGCTCCCGTTTCACCGGGCGCATATGAACCCCCGGCGGTTAAATTTCAAGTGGTGAGTTTGTCGAGCTCGCGCACAATCGCGTCGCCCATCACGCCCGTCGATACCTTGGCCATGCCCGGCTGCATGATATCGGCGGTGCGCAGGCCGCCGGCCAGCACATTTTCCACAGCCTTATCAATCAGATCCGCATCACCTGCCAGATCAAACGAATAGCGCAGCGCCATGCCAAAGCTCAGCACCGTGGCGATGGGATTGGCCATACCCTTGCCCGCAATATCGGGGGCCGAACCGTGCACCGGTTCGTACAGCGCCTTGCTTTTACCGCTGGCGTCCCTCGCCCCCAGAGATGCGGACGGCAACATGCCAAGCGATCCGGTCAGCATCGCCGCCACATCGGACAGCAGATCGCCAAACAGATTATCTGTAACGATGACGTCAAACTGCTTGGGTTCACGCACCAGCTGCATGGCGCAATTGTCGGCCAGAATATGCTGTAGCTGCACGTCCTTATAGTCGGTGCCGTGCAGTTTGGTCACTTCTTCGCGCCACAACAGGCCCGATTCCATGACATTCGCTTTTTCCGACGAATGCACCAGATTGCGCCGCTTGCGCGCCAGATCGAACGCCACGCGCGCAACGCGGTGAATTTCCGAGGTGGTATAAACTTGCGTATTGACGCCGCGCCGTTCCCCATTGGGCAGGGTTTCGATGCCGCGCGGCTCGCCAAAATACACACCGCCAGTGAGTTCGCGCACGATCAGAATATCCAGACCCGTCACCAGTTCCGGCTTCAGCGACGACGCGCCCGCCAATGCGGGGAAACAGATCGCGGGGCGCAGATTGGCGAACAGATCAAGCTCCTTGCGCAGGGTCAGCAGGCCGCCTTCAGGGCGCATGTCAAAACCGAGATTGTCCCATTTCGGACCGCCGACAGAGCCGAACAGCACCGCATCGGCATTCATGGCTTTTTCCAGCGCCTTGTCCGTCAGGGGTGTGCGGTGCGCATCGATGGACGCGCCGCCTACAATGTCTTCATCAATATCAAAACCGATGGCGCGGCGCTTGCCAAACCAGTCGATTACACGGCGCACTTCGCGCATGACCTCGGGGCCGATGCCGTCACCCGGCAGAATTAAAAGTGATCTGTTACTGGACATGTTCTGTAGGGTCTTCCTATAACCAGGGCTGCTGTGCGGCGCGTTTTTGTTCGAACTGATCGATCTTGCTTCCCTGCTGCATGGTCAGTCCTATATCGTCCAGCCCTTCGATCAGACACTGCTTTCTATACGGATCAATATCGAACTTGATCACGCCGCCATCGGGGCCGCGGATTTCCTGGGCGGCCAGATCGATGCTGACCACGGCATTGGCGCCGCGTTCGGCGTCCGCCATCAATTTGTCAACATCGGCCTGCGGCAGAACGATCGGCAGGATGCCGTTCTTGAAACAGTTATTGTAAAAAATATCCGCATAGCTGGCGGCGATGACGCAGCGGATGCCAAAATCCAGCAGCGCCCAGGGCGCATGTTCACGGCTTGACCCGCACCCGAAATTCTCGCCAGTCACCAGTATCTGCGCATTGCGATAGGCGGGCTTGTTCAATACGAACTCCGGCTTTTCCTTGCCATCGGTTGAATAACGCATTTCATCGAACAGGTTCTTGCCAAGGCCCGAACGCTTGATGGTCTTCAGGAATTGCTTCGGGATGATCATGTCCGTATCGACATTGATCTGCGGCAGGGGGGCTGCTACGCCCGTAAGCTTGTCAAATTTCTGCATTTCCTACCTCAGCTTTCCAGTGCACGCACATCCGTCAAATGACCGGTGACGGCGGCGGCGACGGCCATGGCGGGGCTGACCAGATGGGTGCGTCCGCCGCGGCCCTGACGGCCTTCGAAATTGCGGTT
>JAUSQH010000360.1 GCA_030652895.1 Alphaproteobacteria bacterium | reverse complement strand
GCTTGCGCGCCTTGCAGACATAGCGCCCGTGCAGAATCAGCCAATGATGCGCGTGGCGCATGAACCGTTTGGGGATATTTGCCACCAGCGCGTCTTCGACTTCACGCGGGGTCTTTCCCGGGGCCAGCCCGGTGCGGTTGCCCAGCCGGAAAATATGCGTGTCCACCGCCATAGTAGGTTCACCGAACGCCACGTTCAGCACGACATTGGCTGTCTTGCGGCCAACCCCCGGCAACTCTTCCAGCGCCGCGCGTGAATGCGGCACCTGACTGTCATGCTTGCGCACCAGCAACTCAGACAGTGCGATGATGTTTTTCGCCTTGGTGCGATAAAGACCAATCGATTTTACATATTCGCGCACACGCTCTTCGCCCAGTTGCAGCATTTTTTCCGGTGTATCTGCAGCAGCGAATAGCGGCCCTGCCGCTTTGTTCACGCCCTTATCGGTGGCTTGCGCCGACAAAACGACAGCAACCAGAAGCGTATATGGGTTCAGATATTCCAGTTCGCTTTTGGGCTCGGGATCGCGCGCGCGCAGGCGCGTAAAAAACCGCGAAATTTCTTTTGGAGTCATGGGTTCGTTAACCATACGGTATGCTTAACGTATTATTTACTTTCATGAAACGTCGCGCTCGCATATTCTCAATATATGAGCAACCCTGATTACACCGTACCGGAAATAAAACCGGAAATTTCCGCCGACAGCGCCGCTGGACGCACTGCGGGCGGATTACATTTTGACGCGGTGCTGTATCCCCACCGATCGCTGGGGCCGCGCGGATTTATGACCGTGATGACGTGCCTCACGGTATTCAGCTTTGTCGCAGGCCTGTCATTTTATCTGATAGGCGCCTGGCCAGTGCTGGGTTTTTTTGGCCTGGATGTGCTGCTGATTTATGTGGCGTTCCGCATCAATTTTCGCGCCGGGCGGGTTTATGAAACGGTGCAACTTGACGACGCCAGCCTACTGATCCGGCGCTTCCTTCCCGATGGTCGTATTCTTAGTTGGAACCTGCAGGCCTATTGGGCGCAGGTCGAAATGATCGCGTCGACACCAAGCGCGCCATTACTTGCGGTGCGCTCGCACGGGAAATATCTGGTGTTCGGAAAATTTCTCACCGCTGAAGAGCGTCACGAATTTGCCAGCGCGCTGCGCCAGGCCCTCGCCCGAAACCGCACACACCGTTACGCTTGAATTATCCGCCGTCCGGTAATTTCACTGCCTCCGGCCCTGTTCCACCTGCGCGGCGATAACGCGCCGAATTTTTCAACAAACCATCAGGCTATTCCGGTGCGCGCCACCATGCGCTATAGTGCAGCTGTAGCTTGAGCGCGGGGCGCGAAAGAAATGCGTAAACTCTCCCTCACGGATGGCAAACTGTCTGTTGAAATTTTACCCGATTGCGGTGGCGCACTCTCGGCATTGCGCTGGACTGCACGCGATGGCCGGATGGTTAATCTGTTACGTCCCGCCAGCGTACAGGATATCACGGCGCGGAATGCAGGACTGCTGTCATGTGTTCCGATAGGGCCAATCGCTCACCCACAAGGTCCGGACGCCCATCAACAGCCCGGCCTGGAGGAGTGGACCGTACAGGATGCGTCACATGTCCGCGCGACACTTACAAGGCGCCAGGAGATTGGAAACGGTGAAAGCCCGCATTCAAGTTACCAGCTTTTGCAGCGCTTTGAACTTGGTCCTCAAGGGTTGAGACTACAGCTGACGGTCACCAATATTGGGGTTCAGTCAATGTCTGCCCAAATCGGGTTTCGGTTGCGTCCTGACTGGCGCGGGGAAAATATCCTGCGCCTGACGCCCGCACGTGGCGACACAGTCGGCGAACCGGTGGCCGCATACCCGCTCAGCCAGCGGGACGTGCATGTTTGCCTGCAGCATCAGGGTTGCGAATTCCGTTATGAATGGCCCGAAGAAAGACTGGCGCTGATTTTGAGTCTGGTGCGGGGGGTTGAGCATATCGGGCTGGATTATTGGGCCGGACAACGCGAAATCTGGCTGACACCGCTTAGCCATCGCCCGGAAGATGGCCGTGACGTTGCCAATACCTGCATATTGCAAAAGGGCGATTCGCTCTCCACGATATTGCTTTTATCCGCCGCACCGCTGGCGGCTTAATCCACCCTTAACACTATATTAGACCGAATATTCTATACTGTTGGTATTATCTTTTGACGGCGTGGGTAGTTTATTGACGGATATATTACGCTCGCGACCACTGGTGACGCTCAGTCAGGCACAGGTGGACGTGTTGATCCGAAAGCATGAAAAGTTGAACTCCGGCGTTTTGGGCGGCGCGCGGGCGGATTTTTCATTTCATGATTTATCTGGTTTGAACCTGGTGAACAGTAATCTTTCGGACACGGATTTTACCGGCGCGCGTTTATTCAAATGTGATCTTTCCGGGTCCCGGCTCGAACGCGCCTCGCTCTTTGCCGCGGATCTGCGCAATGCGGATCTGGGCGGGGCAGTATTGCGGCGCGCCGATATGCGCGGCATCTGCGCGCGCGGCGCAAATTTTTCCCGCGCCGATTTATCTCAGACCGATTTGCGTGAAGGCGCGATTGCCGAGCGGCAAAAAATTGGCGTGTTCAACTATCTGTCTCATGCCGGAAATGCTCCCAGGGCGGTACAGGCGACTGACAGCGCGGTAATCGTTTCAGAAAATTCTCCACGCACCGGTTTCGTTTTGCCGCAGGCGGATTTTTCTGACGCGAACATGACGCGTTGCAATTTGACCCGGGCGAATATGAAAAATGCCCGGCTAGATCACGCCATCCTGCAGGGAGCCGATTTATCCGGCGCGGACTTTACCGGCGCATCCCTGGACGGCGCCATTCTGTGTGGTGCGATCATGAACCTGACAACCGTCAGCAAGGCGGCGCTGGCGCTGGCGCTGACCGATGCGCCTGCGGGCAAACGCGTGCAGGAGCTGGACCATCCGCTGGACGAGATTTTGCACTCTCATGCCTTGTGGGTCGCAAGCGGTGGCAAGACAGGCCGGCACGCCGATTTAAGCGGTGTCGATTTGCGCAATACGGATGTTCTTGAGGCCAGCGAATTAACAGCGCTAAAGGCCGAAAATGCCGTATTTTATGGGCTGAGTTTACGCGGTACGGCGCTGCAGGGGGCGCAGTTAATGGGGGCGGACCTGCGCGGCGTGGATTTGCGCGAAGCGGACTTGCGCGGCGCCAACCTTACCGGCGCACGCCTGAATCATGCCAATTTGCGGGGAAGCAATCTTGGGCCCCTGCAGGTTTCAGGTGGGCGGCAGATCTGCACAAGGCTGACTGGCGCTTGCATACGCTACGCCAATCTGTCCAATGCACAAATAACCGGCGCGATTTTCGGTGGGGCCGACATGACCGGCGCCGTCGGCCTTGACGCCCCCTAATTGTGCCGCCCGACAGGCCGGGTTGCTTGTATAAAAGCCCGTCTGATGCTAACATTGGACCGCAAATGTTCTACACTAGCCAGAGGATATAGATACCGGATGCGCCTGACTGCGGAGCAAGGCTGAATTGCCAAAAAAGCTTTTCATCAAGACTTATGGCTGTCAGATGAACGCCTATGACTCGCAGCGCATGACCGACGTGCTGGCCCCGCTTGGCTTTGAGCCGGCGGACACCCCCGACAATGCCGATCTGGTCATTCTCAACACCTGTCATATTCGCGAAAAAGCGGCGGAAAAGGTCTATTCCGATCTGGGACGCATCCGTGATCTTAAACGCGACCGGGGTGCGGCGGGGGCCGACATGCTGGTCGCCGTTGCCGGGTGCGTGGCCCAGGCCGAAGGCGATGAAATTTTGCGCCGCGCGCCGGTCGTCAATATGGTGTTCGGACCACAGGCCTATCACCGGCTGCCGGAAATGATTGCCCGGGCGCAGAAATTCAAAGGAAATGGCGGACGCGAAAAGCCCGTCGATACGGATTTCGCGGCGGCCGAAAAATTCGACACTTTACCCGAAGGCCTGCAAGCCCCAGGCGTTGCGGCATTTCTGAGCATTCAGGAAGGCTGTGACAAATTCTGCACTTATTGTGTCGTGCCCTATACGCGCGGCGCGGAATATTCCCGGCCGGTGGCGCCGGTGCTGGCCGAAGCCCGGCGTCTGGTGGCGCAGGGCGTGCGGGAAATTACCCTGCTGGGGCAGAATGTGAACGCCTATCACGGGGATGCAGGCAAGAATGCAAACGGGAGCGCGACCTGTTCGCTGGGGCAGCTAATTCGCCGTCTCGCGGAAATCGACGGGCTGGCGCGTATTCGCTATACCACCAGCTATCCCGGCGAAGTGGACGACGATCTGATTACCGCCCATGCGCAGGTCCCGCAATTGATGCCCTATCTGCATCTGCCGGTGCAATCGGGTTCGGACCGGATTCTAAACGTCATGAACCGCCGCCACACGGCGGAATTTTACCTGCGGCTGGTGGAGCGCATTCGCGCGGCGCAGCCCGATATCGCATTGTCGTCGGATTTTATCGTCGGCTTTCCCGGCGAAACGGATGCCGAATTTGAGGCTACCCTGGAGCTGGTGCGCAAGGTTGGCTTCGCCAGTGCATTTTCGTTCAAGTTCAGCCCGCGCCCCGGTACCCCCGCCGCCAGCATGGAAGACCAGATTCCGGAGCCGGTAAAGGCGCAACGGCTGGCCGCGCTGCAGGCGCTGCTGGATACGCAGCGCTTCGCGTTCAATGAAAGTTGCGTTGGCCGCACCTTGCCGGTCCTGTTCGAAAAGCCGGGCCGTCACGCCGGCCAGATCATTGGCCGCAGCCCCTATCTGCAGGCGGTGTTCGCCGA
>JAUSQH010000421.1 GCA_030652895.1 Alphaproteobacteria bacterium | reverse complement strand
CACCGCAGACAATACAACCTCCGATGTCGCCATCCGTGCGAAGCGTGACGAGGATGAGCGCTGGATCAAGCGCATGATTGAGGCGATGGGCGGAAGGCTAAGGCAGATTAGAAATCAAGGCCGCCTCAATCGGCAGCCTCTCTCATTTGTGATGTGCTGCCAAGTTTCGTGATAGGATCGCCGCTCTAAAGAATGAGCGGTCAGGAAAGGGCGCAGCACCTCAGGACGGTTAACCTTTGGCTCGCGCAAAGCAGGAGGAGAAATTGCCTGACAAGCTCAACCTGACCACCGCGCTCAGGGATCAGCAATTCCAGTTGCAACGGCTGCTGGGAATGCAGCTCTGGTCGAGCCGGCCGCGCGGTTGCTGCGTCTAAAGAGCAGCAACGAGTGCAAGCCAAGCGCTCATCAAGATGCAGGTGGCTATAGCGGTATAAGGCAGGACGATACGCATTCGACCCTCCCCTGGAGAATGGGAATCAGTACCACGGTTCAAAGTGAAAGTCTTTTTGATCGATTAAGCAGTGGCTGCGTTCAAGAATTCGACATGGACCCAGGCCAAGCCAGAGCGGTCGCGCTCGCGCTACGGCCCGGGGCGATGGCCGCCTTGGGAAACTCGCCCCATCAAATAAATGCCAGTGTGCACCGCACGCGCAGCAACCTTTGCCGCCTAGCTCGTATTGACTCGGTCATGCGAGGGACGCCCTCGTCTTGGCGTACCGGACGGCCCCTCGGCTTGGCGGGGACCGTCGGTCATCTGCCCCCCAGAAGCCCGCCGGCGATCCCTTCGGGACTCGCGATTTGCCAAGCCCCTCTCTTCCGGGGCGCTTCGACGTGCGCCGACCTTGCCCTCGCCCTCCGGGCGCGCTTAGATGCTGGCTTGGTCGGGGGATCATCAGTCATGCAGTCAAATTCACCGCCTTGGTATGGGTGGCATTTGTGCTCGCGCTTCTCACCATTAGTTACGTCGTCATGCCACCATCCGCTGTCCAGCACGCCGCAGCGCTGTGGGGCTGGGGCTGAAGGCGAAGAAATGAGTGGCACCAAGCAAAAGCCCCTCCAGCGCGAGCGAGCTGCTTGGATCAAGCCGGTAATTGTTACGGTGTTCGTCGCTTTCATTCTCTCAGCATCTGTCGCAGCACATATGGGCTGGCTGCCCCTGACGCCACGCAACGACTTAGTGAGGTCGCTTCAGCGCTAAACATACGACTACCCGAATGTCACTTTAACAGGGTCCATCGAGTGGCTTTTGGGAGCGGTTGATGTCGTCGGCAAGCAGCTTCCTGTGGGTTTCGGATCAGACGCTGGTTTCGACAATATCTGGGGCAGAAACGGTCGGCCGATATTGAAACCACCGCCGCTGACTCTGCCCAGTTCGTCGATGCTCAATTCGCGATGGTTGTTCATGTCCCTCTCCGTTGTTTCAGGACGGGCGGTGCTCGCTCGTCATGCCGAGAAGCTAACGGGCGGCTAGAAGGCCGACTGTGCCGGGCATCACACAAGGAGACGGGGCCGATAGCCGCCAAAGCCTCTCGGGGCGGCTTTTACGAGCTACTTCCTCACGCGCCCACGAAAGGCCCTTGCTGGCCAGCATATTTCCGATCACATTTATGGCGTCCAAATTGGAGTTCGGACCATGACCAAAAAAGTAAATCAGGAAATGAGCCTCGGCGATCTTGATCAGGTGAGCGGAGGGGTCAGTATTAGCGCCCTGAAGGCCGAAGCAGCCGCTAAATACGATAGCGCCACGTCTGCCGCTGCCGCCCAACTAATTACAGGGATTGCAGCCGGCACATTGACGAGCGCGGGGAGTGCCTTCACGTCCTCCGGTAAGCGCCGATAGGTTATAAAGGCCGCGGCCCCAATTAGCGGCCCTCTCCCGTTCACAGGGGCCTGCTTTCGTGCGCCTTATGCTTGCTCGCTTTCGTCGATATCAATCCGGCAACGGGCGGCCTGCTTGTGCTACAAGGTGCGGTTCATTTCACCGGGACGGTGACTGGATTCACCTTCGGCGATGCGATCGACCTGGACGGAATTAATCTCACGAGCGTCAGCATCACCGGCGATGGAGGCTTTTTGCAGGTCAATTGCGCCGGCGGTTCGTTCCAGTTGCTCAGCAGCCACGAGGCACAGGCTGGCAATGAGCGGCAAGTTCGGGCGGCCGGCTCACTGGAGCAGCTGTGAAAGCCCCCGTGCCTTCGAGTAAGCAATATCAGGCTGATCGCGCCAGAATCGCTAGATGCCGCTCCAGGCTGCGGTCCGCCCCGGGGATGTGAAAAGGCCGCCAATAGGCGGCCTTTCCGGACTAAAATCTGATCGGGGGCAGTCGCCACTCGGGGCCCAAGGTTCCCAACGGATCGGCAGGCGGCTTGCGCTCCTTTTTAGGCACCGTCTGTCCTTTGGCGTTTTTTTCGCCGCCAGTCACGAAGTTGAGTTCGGCGTCGCTCAATATTGAGGTCTGGTTGTTCATGGTCCCGCTCCGAGTCTGGCGATGAGTCGCCGTTTGACTAGAGCGAGTATTACCGTGACGCTATGCGGCAGACTGTGACCGCTGTCACGTAGCCTAAGAAAAGTAAAAATTGGCCTGTATCAACATAACGACGCCCCACGGGCATAAGGCAGCATTTGCCCAATGGGAACCCCGGCGAAAAGCTCTGAAATATCAGCTATTGCCGCCCGGTGCCAGCCGGGCGGTTACCTCGCCTATAATGAACTGCCGTTGCAGTCGTGACAATTACGGATTCACAAGCGCAATTGAATAGAATCGAGAAGGTTGGTTGTTGTGTCGACGAACTGCAGTGCCTGCTTAATTTTCGCGAGCGCCAACGGAGAACGCGAACACCGGTCCGACAATTGAGCCAATCGCTTTCTCTCACCAGCCAGTACCGCGCTCGACTTCTCAATGGCGAATTTCACAATGCCCTGCATAGGGCTATTGTCGCCAAAATCTGTCATCTCCTTTTCAATGGTGATCAGATATTCGTAGCTTGAAAGTTCGTCGGAAATCTGAAGCAGTTCGCGGACGGTTGACATGATGCAATCGATGTCGCCGCTGGAAATGTCGGTCCGCTTCGACGTCTGAACGAGATCGTTCATCAAGTTCTGAAACAGCGGCTTTATGCCTTCGACTTTCCTGGCCTCGCTTTCGCTCAGAACGCCACCGCTGGAGGTATTCGGCGCGAGCAAGAGAATGGCAAAAGCCAGCACGGCCAGTGCCAACCAGCCGCGGTGCGCGCTGGCGGTGGATATTCTTTTCGGTATGGGTTCGCGCGCAGGGTACCGCTCCCGGCAAGCGAACCTGACCATCAATTTCCAGACCGCGGCTGCGCCCATCGGGTTACCTCGCTCGATGAGCATAGATCGTCACGAAGGGCACTGCTAGGGCCACGGGAAGGCCGCAGCATTCCTAGCGAAGGGGCGCTCGCGCCGTCGGCTCTGGATCAGCGGTCAGTTTGGTTGTTCTGCGGGCCCTTTTGTGGTCTATTCGCACCTACGGAGAAAAGTGCTGTGGGAGATCGGCTAGACCAGCGGGTGATCGTGACTAGACCGTCGATCCCCGGTTCCTCGCCGGACTCGCGGAAATGAACGACGTATCGCAGCGAACATTTCGATCCGTTGCGCTGCAGCGAGCCGCGTCGCCCGAACAGCTCGACTATCTCGTCCAAATTACAAGACCGTCCGACTGGATCCTGATCTTCGCCATTTGCCTGACACTTGCAGGGGCAGTCACCTGGGGGGTCGTCGGGCGGGTTCCTACCCGCACCGCCGGTGAAGGAATCCTGATCAGCGGCGGTGGCCGCGTCGTCGAAGCCGCATCCGATGCGGCAGGCCGGCTTGCCTCGATCAGCGTCTCGGTTGGCGACCGTGTAACGAAGGGGCAGCTGCTCGCCCAGATCGTGCAAACCGACATTCAGCAACGCCACGCCAACGCCGTCGAAGTCTTTCGCGAGCGCGAGCGACAGCACGCCGACCTGGTCGTGAAGACCGAACGCGAGCTCGTCTCGAAAGCGCAGAACTTCGCAAAACTAGAGGCCGCGTTCAACCAGGTCATCAAGGTTACAGATCAGCGCATCGAGTATCTTACCGTGGACGTCAAAAACCTGGAGGACCTGCTGGCGAAAGGATTCACGACCCGCCGCAATCTCGAGGATCGCCGTCGCGATCTCACCGATGCACAGCAGCGAAGAGAGGATACGCGGAACGAGATACTGAAACTGCGGGTGCAAAAGACCGATCTGGAAACGCAGCGCGAGCGCGAAAGCCAGCAATCCGAGTTTACCCTCAATGAAGCCCGCCGGCAGATGGATGCCGCGGCGGGAATGTTGAACCAGAACACTCAAGTGACCAGCCCGATCGATGGGCGCGTCCTCGAGGTCAAGATTTCCCCGGGGGCGGTGCTTGGCGTCGGCACGCCGGTCGTTGCCATCGAAAGTGAAGGGGAGAGACTGGAGGCCTTGATTTATATTCCGGCGGAGCGCGGCAAGAACGTGAAACAGGGAATGCCGGTCCGCATCGAACCCAGCACCTCCAAGCGCGAGGAGTTCGGGACCATGGTCGGCACGGTGGTATCGATCTCGGATTTCCCGATAACGCCCCAAGGCATGGCGGCGGTGCTCCACAATGAAAATCTGGTCAACCGCTTTTCCAAGGAAGGCGCCGCTTACGCCGCGACGGTGAGCCTCGAGCAGGATCCCGAAACCATCAGCGGGTATCGCTGGGCGGTGGGCCAGGGCCCGCCCATTCGGCTCACCAGCGGGACCCTGACGCGCGCGGAAATCACCACGCGAACGCAACGCCCGCTCGATCTGGTGGTGCCGCTCCTCAGGCGGTTGACGGGAATTGATGGTTAGCTCGTCGCAGCCAACGCCGCGACCTTTCCAGCCGCCATCCTATGCGCAGCGGATCCGACGCCTGTTCTGGCGTCGGGGCGTCAAGGAAACGCCCAGCATCCTGCAGATGGAAGCGGTCGAGTGCGGGGCGGCCGCACTGGCGATGGTGCTGGCTCACCACGGCGCATGGATTCCGCTGGAACAACTGCGGGTCGCGTGCGGGGTTTCGCGTGACGGCAGCAAGGCGAGCAACATCGTCAGGGCGGCGCGCCGTTTCGGCCTCGATGCGAAGGGATTCCGTACCGAGCCCGCCGCGCTTCATCAGTTGCCGATGCCCTGCATCATCCACTGGAACTTCAACCATTTCGTCGTGCTGGAAGGCATCGACGGCGATCGCGTCTACATCAACGATCCGGCGGTCGGCCGGCGGCGCATTGACATGGCCGAACTCGATCTCGCATTTACCGGCGTGGTGCTGGCGATGGAGCCGACCGCCGCGTTCCAGAAGTCAGGCGGCGAACCGCAGGGCTTGCGGTTGCTGCTGCGCGAACTGCGCTACTCGAAGGCGGCCGTCGGCCTGCTGGTCGTCGTAAGCATCGCGCTGGTCGTACCCGGCATTGTCGGTGCCGGATTCTCGAAGATCTTTATCGACAATATTCTCATCCAGCAGACCACCGGCTGGCTCGTCCCGCTGCTGATCGGCATGGCCCTGACCGCGATGCTTCGCGCGGTCCTGACATATGTGCGCCAATCGCTGTTGTTGCGGCTGCAGACCAAGCTTTCCGTGGTCATGGTCAGCCGCTTTCTTTGGCACGTCATGGCCCTCCCGGTCGAGTTCTTCACCCAGCGCCATGCCGGCGACATTGCCAACCGCTTGGCTGTCAACGAACAGGTCGGCCGCCTGCTGTCGGGCGGCGTCGCGACCAACGCGCTCAACCTGACGTCGATCGTGTTCTTCGCCGCGGCCATGGCGATTTATGATCTGCCGCTCGCAGTGATCGGCGTCTGCATGACGCTTGCGAACGTGTTGGCGTTGAAATTCATCGGGGGACGCCGCCAGGATCTCAGCCGCAGTCTCGCGCTGGAACAGGGCAAGCTGGTTGGCGCCACCGTCAGCGCCGTGCGCAGCATCGAATCCCTCAAGGCGAGCGGGCTGGAGGATGAGGCATTCGGCCAATGGGCCGGGATCCAGGCCAAGTCACTGAACGCCGAGCAGGAACTTGGCGCTTCCTCGGTTTTTCTCGATATGCTCCCGACGCTGTTGTCGGGACTGACCGTCGCGGCCATCCTCGGCATCGGCGGCTATCGTGTGATCGAGGGGTCGCTCACGCTCGGCGGCCTCGTGGCTTTCCAGTCGCTGATGGCGAGTTTCTCCGAACCGGTGAAGGATCTCGTCAATTATGCTGGCAGCCTGCAGACCATCAAGGGCGGGCTTGAGCGCCTCGAGGACGTTTACAACTATCCTCTCGGCAATTCGGCAAATCCCGCGATCGCGCCGGAACGCTTTCTGCCAAAACTGACCGGCAGGGTCGAACTCGACAAGGTCCAGTTCGGCTACTCGATTCTCGAGCCGCCGTTGCTGGACGACATCACGATCGACATTCAGCCTGGTTCGCGGGTGGCTCTGGTCGGCACCTCAGGCAGCGGAAAATCAACCCTCGGCAAGCTGATTTGCGGCCTCTACAAACCGTGGGCAGGCGAGGTTCGCATCGACGGATGGAGCCTTGCGGAAATCCCCCCACAGGTATTTGCCAACTCCATCACCTATGTCGATCAAGACATCTTCCTGTTCGAAGGGACGGCGCGCGACAATCTGACCTTGTGGGACTCGACCGT
>JAUSQH010000395.1 GCA_030652895.1 Alphaproteobacteria bacterium | reverse complement strand
CGCAAGGCGGCGTCGAGCACACGCGCGATCAGCGCCGGTGCGCTGCGTGCGTCGTCGAGCCGCGCCTGGTCGACCGTGAGCTCGCGGAACAGCCGCCACTGCGAGTCCAGCGTCTTCACCTGGTGGTGCAGCAGGTAGCCGCTGGCCGCTTCGTGCGCCGCCGGCGCGCCCGACAGCACGACCAGCGGCACGCGCTCGGCATATGCCCCGGCCACCGCATTGACGAGGTTGAAGGCGCCGGCGCCATAGGTCACCGCGGCCACGCCCAGGCCGCCGCGCATGCGCGCCGCGGCGTCGGCGGCAAAGCCCACCGCGGGCTCGTGCGACAGCGTGATCAGCGGCAGCACGGCGCTGCGCTCGATCTCGCGGAACAGCGGCAGCGCAAAGTCGCCCGGGATGCCGAAGACCTCGGTCGCGCCGCGCCGCTTGAGCGCGTCCAGCAGTTGTTCGGCCAGGTTCATCGCGCCGCACCTGCGGTGGGCAAAGGCCACAGGGGGCCGATCGCGTCGAGCGTGTTCTTCAGCACCAACCCCATCTCGGTATCACCTTCCATCACCAGCACACGTTCGAAAAACAAGCGGTCGGCGTCGTCCTCGCCGCGCATCAGGCGCACGAAACTGGCCGCCGGCGCGACGATGCGCAGCGCCACCGCGGCGCCGGCCGGCGCGACGCGAAAGCCGCCGTCGTCCAACTGCAACCGCAGCCGCAGCCCGAGGTCGGCGACCACGATCTCCACCGTGCGCTGCGCCAGCGCGCGTCGTGCATCGGCCGGCAGCCGCGGCAGCAGCGCCAGGTCGAGCAGCCGCGCGGCGACGAAAGACGGCGGCTGCACAGGCAGTGCAAGCACGACGCGGCGCAGCCGGTCCTGCAGCGTCCGGTGCCAGGCGTGCGGTGGCGGCAAAGCGTGGTTCATGCGGTTCATGCGGCCACCCATTCGAGACCGGGCCGGCGCCAGGCGAAGCCGTTCGCCAGGCCGCCAGGCAGGCTCAGCGCCTGCAACTCGGGCAGCACCTCGTGCGCTGGCACGCCGCGGTTCAGCACCCGCTCGAAGCCGTCGAGCACGGTCGCGAAACCCGACGAACAAGGCAGCAGCCGCAGCCGGCTGATGCCGGCGCTGCGCAATGCCATCGCCTGGTCGATCAGGCAATGCTGGGCCGCCGACATCGTCTGCGTGCCGTTGAGCACCAGGAAAGGCTGGCCCTCGGTGCTGGCCAGCAGCATGCCGTCGGGGTCTTGCAGACAACGGAACTCACATT
>JAUSQH010000393.1 GCA_030652895.1 Alphaproteobacteria bacterium | reverse complement strand
ATGGTCCGTGAAGCGCGCGTGGTGACGGCCGACCGCGCCTGGAAAATGGTCAAAGGGGTCGATGTCGACGTGATCCGGCTTTGACTGGGACGCCGGCAACGCCCGCAAGAATGAGAAGCACGGCGTCGGCCAGTCCGATGCAGAGGAGGTGTTTTTCAACCAGCCATTGCTGCTGCTGAACGATGCACGCCATGGCAGGCAGGAATTGCGATTTCATGCGCTGGGCAAGACGCATGGCGGGCGAATGTTGCACATCACTTTTACTCTGCGCCAGGACGATACGCTGATTCGCGTGATCTCGGCCCGGGACATGCACAGGAAGGAAAGAACCATCTATGAGCAAGCAAACTGAAGCTCTGCCGAAGTTCAAGAATGAGGCGGAGGAACGCGCCTTCTGGGAATCCAAAGGCAGCGACTCGACAGAGTATCTGGACTGGGCGAAGGCTCAGCTTGTCGTGCTGCCGAACCTGAAGCCGTCGACCAAAACGATCTCGTTGCGCCTGCCTCAGCACCTGCTCAATTCGATCAAGGCGGCAGCCAACGCGCGCGATGTTCCTTATCAGTCGCTCATCAAGGTTTGGCTGCAGGAGAAGATCGAACATCACTGATCGGGGCAGACTCGCGGCTGACGCCGGTATCAACACGCGGCCGTGGCTCGAACAGCGAAACCTGACGGCCAAGCTGCGAAGAGGCTCGGCAGAAGCCAATCCGACTTGATGCTGGCCGCTACCCGCCAGACGGCGGGGTTGACGCCGTTTCACGCACCGCCTGCAAGCAGTCCGGGGATTGAGTGTGCCATGGCTGGATGGCGGGATGCCTTTGGCCAGGAAGATCGTTAGCCCGAGTGCACTGGCGCAACTGTTCACACTGGTGACCGTCGTGAAAAATGTCGCACTTTCAGAGAATATCGGAGCGACGAATCACGACTTCTTCCAAGTGCTACCCGATGGCCGGTTCTCCCTGCTGGGCCGTCCGCTGATCGTGTCCGACCGCTGCGCTGCGCTGGGCACCAAAGGCGACATCATGCTGGCGGACCTCAAGAGCTATCTGGTCGGCATCCGCCAGAACGCCGAACTGCTGGTTGATACCTCGATCGGGTTCAAGGAAAGCGAAATCTGGTTCCGCCTGAACTGCCGGGTAGATGGCCAGCCTGCACTCGCAGCGGCGATTACTCCACGGGTTGGCAGTGCAACGCTGTCGCCATTCGTGACGCTCGATACCGTCAGTGTTGCGCACCAGTATCAATCGCACGGCACACGCGGCCGGCGTGGCGCACGCGACGCGCGTCAGGGCCGAACTGTTGGCCCGAGTGCAATCTGCCGCAGAGCGCGGCGCAACCCCTGACCAGTTATTGCAGCTGGTCGACACCTTTGAATTGGAGTAATCACATGCCACAAGCAGTTGGATCATTGGTCGCAAATCTCGCCATTGCATTTGGCGCTGGCGCCGGCACTGCCCTTACCCTGGCGCACTTCGCGGCGACCTGGGGAGTATTTGCCGGGTCGCTGGCCTTGAATGAACAACAACGCGTCGTCAGACCGGCGAAGGCCACCCCATGAGCGTTCTTTTGTTTGACGTGAACGATGATCGCGCCATGGTCGCGGTGGACACACTCGCCGGCATCGGTGCAAGCGCGCCGGCCACATGGACGCCAGTTGCAAAGCTCCATGTCATCTCACACCTGGGCCTGGTGCTGGCCGGGCGTGGCGTGATGGAGTTCAATGCAATTGTTGCGCGGCATGTCGACCTGATGCCCGGCCCGGGTCTGGATCAGGTAGCGGCGCAGTTGGAGGCCACGCTGCCGCAGGTTCTCGACGTGATCGCCCGGGCCAATCCATCCATGGCAGACGGCCTTGTGCAGCATGGCAGCGAGTTGGTGCTGGCCGGTTACAGCGCGAGCATGCGCACCTGGGTCGCATACGAGTTCAGCCGGGCGCCCGGCTCCATGCAGTTCAAAACCACCAACGACACGTTGTCGTCGGCCAACCCGTACCCGCGTGACCACCTGGGCGACCTGCCACCCCTGGACAACGAACTTGACTTCGTGATGTGCGCGCGTCGTCAGGTTGAAGCGCATCGCAAGTTACGCCCGCATGAGCCTGTCGGCGGGAGTCTGATACTGGCGACCTTGACGCGCGACGCGGTGACTGTGCGCAACCTGGGCGATTTGGAATAGTTCGATACGTATTGCAGCCGATCGCGCGTGCGAGCTGGGGCGAGGCCGTGCGCCCTTTCGATCCGTCAATAGAGCGCGGCGTAAAACTGTTTCTTGCTTACGCCTGCCTGTCTGTGCATGAAGCCGATCAAGTCTTGCGAAAACGGCGCCTTGGGGCAATCAACGGTCACCTTCCGAAACGGTGCACCCGCGGGAGTCACCCATTGCTCATGTGAGCCTTCGGTGTTGCGGTGTATGAAGCCAAGATTCGTGAGAATCTTTTTGACCTCTTTACAGGTCAGCGGCTTCCAACCACTCATGCCGCGGCGAGTAGCGCGACATGTGAGCCTCTTTGCCTTTCGTTGCTGCGCTTTAGGAGGCGCACAAAGCGGAAGTAATAAAACTGCAGCCAATACCCAAGTGGTGCGGAGCGGCGAAGCAATCTGGATGCATGCGCGCTATCCACACCATGAGCGTCGCGCAAGTAAGAGTCAATCTGCGCAAACAGCTTGGCCTTGGCCTCTTTCAGCGAGTCAGCTTGAGCGGCCAAGCTGAAATCCAGACACATCAACGTCCATTGACCGTCGCCATTTTTCCGACCGTATAGGTGGAGACGAAAGGTTTTCGGGGCCATATTAGTTCTGAATCCCAATTGTTGAAAGGTCTTATATAAGACCTCCTATACAGTTTAGCAACTGCTAAAAACGTCCGCAACCGGCAAATGCACTGTAGTCCTGAGAGATAACCCTTACACAGGGTGTAGGAACAAATCGCTGTTGCGCAAATTTGCGCACCCCGTTTTGCGTACTTTTTCCGTACCTGAAACGAAAATGGCCTGCCAAATTTCTGTAGGCCATTGATTAATATGGGTTTTCTGGTGGAGAGGAGGAGGATCG
>JAUSQH010000390.1 GCA_030652895.1 Alphaproteobacteria bacterium | reverse complement strand
GCGTCACCTTCCGCAGCCTGCGCTACCGGCTGGAGCGGCTGGGGATCGACTGAGCCGCTACTGTGCCCTGCATCCCACGTAAAAAAGCCGCACCTGGTATGGGGTGCGGCTTTTTTACGTGCGTGTCAGTGGTGCGCTTGTCGGACTCGAATATCAGCCAGAAAGCCCCATGAATGCTTGATGTAGCGTTTACATATTATCAAGATACCGCCAGAACTACCGCCAAATTTTTTCAGTGCCCCGTTTTTTAGATACCCGCTATTTCTTTTGGTACCCCGCGCCGATGGTCTGGAACCGAATGCACGAAAGCCGCCATTGTCGCCTAGATCACCCGCCTGCTCGATCTGGTCGAGAACTTCACGCTGTTTTCCGAGCACAAGGCCGGGCTGATCAAGATTCTCGGCCAGAACCACCAGTTCCTCGGCGTGAATAATGCCATCGCCTCGATGCTCGATGCCCGCAAGCTGGGCCACGGGCGCGGCGGTGTGTTCTGGCAGACGCAGGGCAGCGGCAAGAGCTTCTCGATGGTGTTCTTCGCGCAGAAGGTGCTGCGGAAGCTGGCCGGCAACTGGACCTTTGTAGTCGTCACCGACCGGGTGGAGCTGGACGAACAGATCGCCAAGACGTTCAAGACCACCGGCTCGGTGAGCGAGGCCGAGGGTGACGAATGCCACGCCACCAGCGGCGCCCACCTGCGCGAACTGCTGCGCGGCAACCACCGCTACGTCTTCACGCTGGTGCACAAGTTCCAGACGCCGGAGCTGCTGTGCGACCGGTCCGACGTGATCGTGCTGACCGACGAGGCGCACCGCAGCCAGTACGACACGCTGGCGCTCAACATGCGCGCCGCTCTGCCCAAGGCGATGTTCCTGGCCTTTACCGGCACGCCGCTGATTGCGGGCGAGGAGCGCACCAAGGAGGTGTTTGGCGACTACGTCTCGATCTATGACTTCCAGCAGTCCATCGAAGATGGCGCAACCGTGCCGCTGTTCTACGAGAACCGCACTCCGGAATTGCAGCTCGTCAATCCTGCTCTCAACGACGACATCTACCGCCTGATCGAGGACGCTGACCTCGACGCCGAGCAGGAGGCCAAGCTGGAGAAGGTGCTGGGGCGGCAATACCACCTGATCACCCGTGACGACCGACTGGAAACCGTGGCACAGGACATCGTGCGGCACTTCCTCGGCCGGGGCTTCGTAGGCAAGGCGAACCGGCATCGCACGCGCCACACTGGATCGCTACTACTACGACAGGGTAAACAGCTTCGACCGCATCGTTCTGGGCAAGCTCTGCCAGTTTCTCCAGGTCAAGCCGGGCGACCTGCTGGTGCTGGTGGATCAGGGCGATCTTTTCGCCGCGCAGGATCAGGCAGACAAGGGGGCATCGTGACCGAACGGGAACTCAAGCTGCTGCTGGATGCCCGAGCGCTGAAGCAGGTGCAGATTCACTATGCCGTGATGTCGCAGGGCTACATGATCGTAGCCGACGGCAAGGCGCTGGAAACCGGCAAGCGGGAAACTCGGGAATTCAAGACGCTGGATGCGGCAGCTAAGCTGCTGTTCAAGCTGGGCATCGCGGATTTTGGTGTCAGGCTGAAAACCTCTGCCTGACAAGCAAGGGCATCCATGCGATTACAGTCTCGTATCACATCACTCAACGCCCGTCAGTCGTCGGCTTCATCACACCATCCCTCAGAAACATATCGCCACGGCACATCGAGATTCGCCAGATCCTCGTAATCTGCGCTCCCCAAATCACGGCTAAGCGCTTCCCTCATTGGTCTGGGATAATCGTCGGCATAACTTGGCCAGATGACTGAGTGCAGCGCCCAAAACAGAGCGCTATCGCCACCAAAAAAATCCGAGAGAGCGTCACGCAATTCGCTTCGCTTGTCCGCAGTAATGGCTTTCATGGCGACGATGGGCAAGCCGTCCACGTCCGCATCGGCGGCATCACAGGCGGATTCCAAATCATCGCCCGATAGTCTCGCCAGCTCAAAACCCAGAAAAAACTCCGAGGGCATCAACACCGTCGATAACTCAGACTCGAAGTGGTTATAGCCATTCCCACTGGCAGCCTCGAATCCATGCAGCCATTCGCACAAGGTGGCCGCCCAGGCCGCCGCGATGTCACGCCCCAGGGCGTAGGGACCACATGCCTGAGTCGCATGCAGATCCACCGCATATCCCAAAATGGTCAGCCAGGTTGCCGCTTTGCTCAAGTGCGACGTCGGCAATGCCTTGGCGAATTCGCCACCATCAAACGGCCAATCGAACACGTTGTCATCGTGCTCCACGCCGCTCCACCAGAACTCGGTATCCGGATAATCCTGGCTAAAGTGGGCAACTGCACCTATGTGATCCGTATTCATCCACATCTCGACAGCAGCCCCAACTTCACCCTGAATAACTTCTTCTCCCATTTCCAGGCGCCGCTCCATGTCGTCCGCTTCAATGCAGGCCACGGTGGCATTTGGAAAACCATAGGTCGCAACGGCCTCGGTCACTTTCCCCAAAGTGTGCCGACCCACAACCACAAACAGAAAGGCATCCTCTACTCCCTGCGCTTTTCTTTGCATGGCGTGATTCGCAGACCGGAGTAAGGCGATGTCACTGGCTGAATTCGCAGCCGGCGGAAATTCCGTACCCAAGGTGACGTGAACAAGGACATGACGAAGGCCGTGCGGTAGGCTCAGGTTGGACACGATTTGGTTCCTTGATCGAAGCAGCGCGCCAGCAACTCATCGAAAGTGGCTTGCGCTTTGGCGGTGGCGGCGGATTGTTGGGATTGGATGGCGTGGCCTATCAATTCTACGATACTCGTAGAGATATTTGGCCGACGAACTACGAATATCGAAGGATGGTTAAGCCCATCCCCTCCAGCAGGTCTGTCTTTGGCCGCCGCCTGCGTGAAGCCAGACTTCGTGCGGGCATCGCCCAGGATCGGCTTGGGGTGATGATCGGGCTGGATGAGGGGTGCAGCAGTGCTCGAATGAGCCGATATGAGAGTGGCGTACATGAACCACCCTTCCAACTGGTAAAGCTGGTTGCAAAGGTGCTCGGGGTCAGCCCAGCCTATTTCTACTGTGACGACGATAGACTTGCCGAGATCATCCGGATTTATTCCGGGTTGTCAGATGGGAGCCGTGATGCGCTTCTCCATAGCGCGTTAAGTTCGAATATTTAGGCGCAATTTATTGCTTTGATTTACTTGGCATATGCCCATCACCGATATGGGCTCACCGCCAACCCCGACCATCTTGCATAGACAGCTGAAATCACGCCCCCCAACTTTCCCGTGAATCGTTATGGGTCGTGGGCAGTGGCCAGCTTTCTACGTTATGTCTTTCAATGCATCCCGTTGTTCTCGAAGCAATTCCCGCAACTCGGAAATCAACCCCATGCATTTAGCAGATCGCCCACCATGTTTGAATGCATTGCGGCTGCTGATAGCACGGCCTTCATCCGAGCTTGGCCCCGTTGAGCGCTCCCACGGCTTCCAGTTTCGGATCAGTGCTGCTTGCCGTGCGCGCCGTTCCGGCGTCCATCCCGAAGATTTCCGTGTCATGGCTGGTGTCCTTCAATAGTTCGTTTGACTGAATCATTTTTTCTTCACGCGAAGGCGGGGTGTTGTTTGGTTGTACGCCATTGTTGACCTGCTGCTGCCCCGCGATATTGGCTTGCTTTATGAATGTCGCCTGCTTGGGATATTTCACGTCAGAAAGGGTTTGCAGCGTTGCACGGCACTGGGATTGTGCCTTGAGGGCCAGCACTGTAAGCGCCTGAATCTGCGGCAAGCTGGATTGCTTTTTGGCAGTCCTTGCAAGGTCACAGAACATTGCCTGTAGTGCATGAGCCTGGTTCAACAGCATGTCCTCGGCATGGCGCATGTCCTGCTTTGCAAGGACATCACAATGCTTACGGAGAACGACAGCCGTTTCGGCAAAATCGAGGGGTATGCCCGGTGTATATGCCATCACCGTGGCAGCAGCCATATTTTCAGGGGCCAGGCAAACTTCAGATGCCTGTCGATGTGTCTTGGCTTTGCTTTCGGCCGTAACCGCGATTTGCGTGTTTTCAACCGCCGGCTTATTGGAGGGCTTGGATTTGTTCGTCATCACTCACATCCTTTCTCAATTAGTTCTGGCCAGTGTTCAAAACCATCTGTGTCTGGCTTGGCTACCGGTTTCTTCGGTTCAATCGGCTGCTTAGCCTGTTTTAGGCTGTTCTCAGTCATGCGGCTTGCTCCTTTGCCGAGTCATGCGGCCATAAGCATTCTGATAGCGGCATGACCGATAGAGCGGCTGGATACTTCATCATCACCCCGGCTGCTGTGGTGTCTGAAAAGTGATAGGTCTCGAAGGTGCTCCCGTCAGGCATTCGCACCAGCCAGGCCCAGCGCGGGCCATCGTCCAGTAGTTCAGCGATGATGCCGGCCTTGTGGGTGCGAACCAGCCAGGCCACATCCGGATCGATCAGATCAGCCGGCGAGACAAACAGTTTTGCGCCGTCGAGCCGCACTGATAACCCAAGGATTCGCAGCATCTCGATTGCGTCCAGTCCGGTTATCGGTTTCATTAGAATTCAACCTCGGCAGGGTGGGTGTCGACTGCTGGTGTTGTTAACCCCCGGTTTTTTGCGTCACCATCGTCACCATCGTCACAGGCCTTGCCAGTGCTAGGGTTTGGGGTGACTGACGGGTGACTGACGAGTGACTCAAACGCGCCGGGTGACGGTCGGTGACTAACGGGTGACGGTTGGGTGACGATTGTCTGGATATTTGCGTCACCCTGGAATGCTTCGCCGTTATTGGCTTCCGGGGTGGTTCTGCCATCGGGTGACGATGGTGACGCAGATTTAGCCACCTCGACAACAACAAGGCGGCGTCCGGTGTGTGCCTCCCGTGTGTTTTGCGTGATGGTGATGCCCATGCGCCTGAACAGTGGGGCGGTGCGGCGCAGCGCACTGGCAGCGCCCTTGCCAGACTTGGGCCATGACGGCGACCTGGTAGCGCGTTCGTGTGCGACGTTTTCCAATTCGTTCAGCAGGTCGGTGGCGGTGCCTGTCCACGTCACGCGCTTGGTCATGTACTTCAGCAGCACCTCGGCAAAGGGTGACGCCTCCAGCGCGACTTCGACTCCGGCGTCGAGGTTGGCGGTATACGATTCCATGAACGCGCCAGGCTTCCATCCGAGCGCAGGTTCAGCAGCCGTCACCCAAAGCGCGAAGTCCGCCATGCGCGGTTTGCGTTCCAGCTTGACCGTGTGCTGGTTCTTGATGGCGCAGGACAGTGCATCGCACAAGCCGCCGATGATTCCAGGCAGGGCAGCATCAAACCGCCTCCAGAAGGCTGATTCCGGCTCCCGTGATGTTTCCTTGATGATGGGCAGGTGAATGATCAGGCTGCGTTCCATCAGGTCGCCACGGCTGGCAACTTCATCAATGCCGTTGAGGATGATGGGCCGCTGGATATTGACCAGGACTTCTTCGCGGTTGGAATAAAGCTTTCTTTCTGCGAATCCGCCCCCGGTGGAAAACCGGCAGAAAACGTCGGACAGTTCCGCGCTCAAGCCGCTGAGGTTGTCCACCACAATGACATGGTTGTTTGTGGCCGTCACCAGAAGGTCGCGAACATCGCGGGTCATGCCGCGCAGGGGTACGGTCGACGGGTCAATGCATGAGCGCAAGACTCTGGTAGTGGTGGATTTTCCGGTTCCCTGTTCGCCGTTGAAAACTAACGCGGGGTAAGGGCCGCGTCCACGCGCAGCCATCAGCAGCCAGCCGATTACAAGCGGCACGCTACCTGGTTCCACATTGATAAACTGCCCAATGTCAGACAGGACGCCTTGCACGGGTGCAGGTAGCGGTGCCATGCCCGAGCGCCGGGTGAACATGACAGGCGACTGGTTGAGAACACGCCATCCGGTTTCGTCGATTTCCACCACACGCCAGGCTTCGTCGGCAAGGTCAATGACGATCCTGTTGTTCATCCACGCTACACGCTGGAAAACCTCACGCTGGCTTGATTGATGCTGCGCTCGGGCTTCCACGGTGGCGAGCGCATCCAGCACAGCCGCACCACGCGCACCTTGTCCAGTCATGGCAAAGTATTTGTGCGACAGCCAGTTTTTGAAAGCTCTCGATTGAATGGGCCAGACTTCACGATGTGTCGGCTTTTGAATGATGGCGTAGCAGTCCGAATCAGCGTCATGGAAAAGCTCAAGCTCAGCGCATAGGTCAACCAGTACAGTGGCCTGCGATTTCTTTTTCCCTTCGCCATCAAACAGGCTGACTTTTTCTGCGATTGCCTCGGCCTCCTGTTCAAACCGCGACTTATCCATGAGTCACCCCCGCGGCGGACAGCGCGTCATTGATTCGGCCAACAGCGATTAGCAGCCTGTCCTTGTCGAACTGGGTTATGGGTTCGCCTGCGATGATGGCCGCTCCCGCCAGCGCAACTATGGTTGCCTCGAATGCTACAGCCCGCAGGCAGTCAGCAGCCGGGAACGGTCTGCGCTCGGGCTTCCCGCGATGGTCAAGCGGGCGATCGGGGAACAAGTCGGAGAACGTCAGGTTGACGGCTGCGAGAATTTCGCCGGTTGAGTCGCCACCAAAGTCATGCAGCAGGATGCGGCCGTCATCCAGTTCGCGGATGGTCATGCTCGGGTGTTTGTCCTCGCGAGTCGGACAGCTTGCAATCCATGTGTTCGGGCCAGTGCGCTTGACGCGATCAAGTAATGGCAACAGTCGGTCAATTGGACTATGATTTGAACCGTTGTGAGTAGTATCCAAAGCAGCCGGGCCGCAATCCCGCGCTGCTTTTTTTATGGCGGCGTTCATGCCGTATCCGGGTTGGTCGTTTTCCATGATCGCCTCCGCTCAGGCTGCCAGCTTGGCAAGAGCGGCGCATACTTCATCAGCACGCCAGCGGGTCGTACCCTCGCCCAATTTATAGGGCTTTGGCAGTTTCCCGGATTTCGACCAACGCCAGACCGTCGTTTCGGATGTCTCGACTGCCTGGGCAATCTTTCTTGCCGAGATATAGACGGCCTCGCCAAAAAGGCTGTCGAGTGAGGGAATGATGCTTTTCGTTACCATGCGACTCTCCTTAGTTCAGGTAGTAGCCCGCTGCGCCGGGGTGGCACGCGATGCATAGCGCCAATGTGCCGTTTGGCTAAGTTTCAGCGCTCCCACCCCCACCGCAGAGCAAAAGTGCTAGCGGTGAACATCCCGATTGGAAGCCAATAGCGGTGAGGGTTTCAGTGCGGTTTGGGCTGTTGAAAACGAAGATTGATGAACATCACACTTACCGCGAAAACCATCGCGGATAAATGCCTTTGTCGATTTGAAAATACTAGACAGCCCCCCCCTGGCTCGAAGAGGGGCTATGGGATAGCTCAGGCGGCGGTTTGCCCGTGCAGGGGTATTACTTCTCCACCAACTTCTAGTGCGTCGCAGGTGTCCGCCCAAGCCTGAATCATCTTGCGCCGCTCGGGCAGGTGCTGCCTCACCTCTCTTGACCCGCTTTGCTTGATACCGTCAAACGGTGGTTTTTCTATCTAGTCGTTCCCGTGTCAGCTTCACCGTCGCCGTGAAACCTATCGCCTGTGCGTAACG
>JAUSQH010000370.1 GCA_030652895.1 Alphaproteobacteria bacterium | reverse complement strand
GCCAGCATCTGAATGGGTGCTGCGACACGGGCGCGGTAGCGCGCGGCCATGAAGCGGCTGGGCACCAGCAAGGCGTCGCAGCGCGGCAGCGCCAGCTGCAAGTAGGCCAGGTTGTGCAGCGCCAGCAACACCTTGACGCCGCGCGCGCGGGCGGCCTCGCACAGCCGGTGTTCGAGCGCGTCGGCGCCAAAGCTCAGCAGCAGGTCGGGGCGAAAACTGTCCAGCAGCGCCAGCGCCCGGCGCTCGAAAGCGCCGCCGTCATGCTGAGCCCAGTCGCGCGCGCTGCCGTCGGGCAGGCGGATCAGTTCCAGCGCGGCGCCGGCCAGGTCTTCGTCGGCCAGCGGCAGCCCGGGCGCGCCCGACTCGGTGGCGCTGGTGCACAGCATCTGCACCGTCCAGCCCTGGCTGGCGAGCTGGCACGCCAGGTGGCGCATCGACACCGCGGCGCCGCTGCCACGGTCGAACAGCGACTGCGGCAGCGCCAGCAGCAGGCGCGGCGCGGCGGCGACTATTCGCGCGCCTTGGTGCGCCGCAGTATCCACAAGCCAGTCAAACCGGCCAGCCAGACCCCGTGGCTGGCTGGCTCGGGCGCAGGGCTGGTCAGAAAGGTGACGTCGATCGACTGGTTGGGCACGGTCAGGCTGACGCCGCGAAACGGCGTCACCCAGCTGCCGTAGTGGTCCGACCAGTAGCGCTCGCCCCACGGCCAGCCGGCGCTGGCAGCCACCGCCACCTGCCAGTAGATCAGCGGTGACCCGGCCTGGATGTCCCAGCTCTCGACGGTCCGGCTGTACACGGTGCCGCTGAGCTGATGCGTGCCGGCGCCGAGTTGCTCTTCGTCGATCGGCCGCCAAGCAATGCTGTTGCTCTGGCCGAAATCCCAGGCCGAGATGCCGGCCGCCAGCGACCAGCTGCCGCCGACGTCGGGCATCTGGACGCTGAGGTCGTAGTGCAGCGCCAGCCGGTCGCCTTCCTGCGCCGGCGCGCGCAGCGTGCCCCACCAGGCGAGGACGACCCCGCGGTC
>JAUSQH010000368.1 GCA_030652895.1 Alphaproteobacteria bacterium | reverse complement strand
AATGTGTTTTCAACCTGTACGGCCCCGGTAACCCAACACATGGCGCGATTGCACCCATCAGCGAAGATCACGCTTGTGGACGGCGCCAGTCATTTCCTGCCGATGGAGTTTCCCGATATTGTGCGCGAAAATATACTGCGCATGAGCACGCTGGAATAGCCGCTAATAAGCGAACTCCTCGTAAGCGGGAAGCACACTGCCCTTCCACGGGCCGTGATAACGATCCAGCATGATCTCCGCCGGGCTGCGGCCTGATGCCGCCGTTTCAAGCAGTACATCAAGAAAATGCTGTTCATCCTGGCCTGAACCCCCGATACGGGCGCGGGCTTTCAAACCGGCAGAGGCAATTTTCAGTACTTCAAACGCGACATCCTGCAATGCGCCGCCACGAAAAGGTGTGTGCAGCGCCAGTTTCGGCACACCATCGCGCAATGCCTGACGTTCCTGCGTGGTCCAGTCCTTTACCAGATCCCACGCCGCATCCAGTGCGCCCTGATCGTACAGCAGACCGACCCACAAAGCGGGCAGGGCGCACAGGGATCGCCACGGGCCGCCATCGGCGCCTCGCATTTCCAGGAATTTTTTCAGCCGTACTTCTGGAAACAGTGTCGTGAGATGATCAGCCCAGTCGCCCATGGTTGGCTTTTCACCGGGCAGCGCGGGCAAACGTCCGTCCAGAAAATCGCGGAACGATTGACCGGAAGCATCAATATATTTCCCGTCGCGATAGACGAAATACATCGGCACATCCAGTGCGTACTGAACATAACGCTCAAACCCGAAACCGCCGTCAAACACAAAGGGGACCATTCCCGAACGATCCGGATCGGTGTCCGTCCATACATGGCTGCGGAAGCTCAGATGCCCGTTTGGTTTTCCTTCGGTAAACGGCGAATTGGCGAACAGCGCCGTTGCAAGGGGTTGCAGCGCCAGAGAGACGCGGAATTTACGCACCATGTCGGCTTCGGATGCGTAATCCAGATTAACTTGCACCGTACACGAACGGTACATCATATCAACGCCGTGATCACCGCGTTTGGGCATGTAGTTTGTCATAATGCCATAGCGCCCCTTGGGCATTACCGGAATTTCCGCACGAGTCCAGTTCGGCGTAAAGCCCAGGCCCAGAAAGCCGATGCCAAGTCCGGTCGCCACTTCGCGCACTTGCTTAAGGTGGGTGTTTACCTCGTCACAGGTCTGATGCAGGGTTTCCAGCGGTGCACCGGACAATTCAAACTGCCCGCCCGGTTCCAGACTTATGGCGCCGCCATCCAGCGTGAGTGCGATTATATTTCCCTTTTCCATGACCGGCTGCCAGCCAAAACGCTGCATGCCTTCCAGAAGCGCGCGCACTCCTGCCGGGCCTTCATATGGCAGGGTGCTGTGGTCAGTCAGCCGGAACCCGAATTTTTCGTGCTCGGTGCCAATGCGCCACTGATCTTTGGGCTTGTTGCCGGAAGCAAGATAGTCGACAAGATCTGATTGGTGCTCGATCTGGCCGCTCGCTGATTGTGGTCCCGACATGGTGCGTCTTTCCTGGATGTGTTGTTGGCGGCACTCTACACTGGCAGAACGGTCAGTGCTACCATACGCATTCCTCATCGTTCCCCCGTGAACACCCTACTGAGAGGTTGCATCTAGGAACGCTCCGCCCAAATATGATATGGCGTCTTCATGATAGAGTTTACGGGGAAAAAACAGGCAGGCGCAACTCAGGATGCGCCGGGTAATTGGGTGGACTGGTATGCTCCTGCCCGTGTACGGCCTTATCTGCGGCTGGCGCGGCTGGACAGGCCTATCGGCACATGGTTGCTGCTATGGCCATGCTTGTGGTCGATCGCGCTGGCCTCGGGCGGCGTATGGCTGATGATCGTGTTTGCGCTGGGCGCGGTGGTGATGCGCGGTGCTGGCTGCACCTTTAACGACATTGTTGACCGTGACCTGGATGCTAAAGTAACCCGTACCGCGAACCGCCCATTGCCCAGCGGCGCGGTCAGTGTACCGGCCGCATGGATGTTCCTGGCGTTGCAATGCAGCGCAGGTTTGCTGATTTTGCTGTCGCTTAATTCCTTCGCCATTGGCGTCGGGGTGGCGTCCCTGCTGCCGGTGGCGATCTATCCGTTCATGAAGCGGGTCACTTATTGGCCGCAACTGTTTTTAGGTGTGGCGTTCAATTGGGGCGCGCTGCTGGGCTGGGCCGCGGTAACCGGGGGTCTGGCGGCGCCTGCGATCTTGCTCTATCTCGGCGGGATATTCTGGACCCTGGGCTATGACACCATCTATGCCCATCAGGATAAGGACGACGATGCCCTGATCGGAGTCAAATCGACGGCGCTGAAATTTGGCGCGCGCAGCAAACCCGCCATTGCCGCATTTTATCTGGGTGCCTTAGGCTTGTTCGCATTGGCGGGATGGGCCGCAGCACCGGGGTGGGGCTTCTGGTCGCTATTGGGGCTGGCGGGGATGCATCTGGCCTGGCAGGTGATTTCCCTGCAAAGTGATAATCCGGACAATTGCTTACGCCTGTTCCGAGCCAACCGGGATTTCGGCGCGTTGCTGTTTGTGGCGATTCTGGCAGGCGGGATATAGGTAAAATAAAGTAATTATGTGCTATAAAGGGCCATGATTACGCCATCAGACTATCTCTCTGCGGAAGAAATTTCGCGCCTGCGCGCCAAATCGCAATGGCGCTCCGTATGGATGGTCGCCCACGTCTGGGGGGTGGTGTTTGGCGCCATGGCGCTGTTCGCTCTCTGGCCCAACCCCCTGACGTTTATTCTGGCCGTCATGCTGATCGGCGCACGCCAGTTGGGCATGGCGATTTTGGTGCATGATGCGGCACACGGCGCGCTGTTTCACAACCGCGCGCTCAATGACCGGGTAAGCAACTGGCTGCTGGGCTACCCGGTGCTGACCGAGACCAAAGCCTATCGCGTCTATCATCTTGAGCATCACAAATATGTGCAGCAGCCGAATGATCCGGACATTGGCCTGTCGGCGCCATTTCCCATCACTAAATCCAGTTTCCGCCGCAAGCTGTGGCGTGACATCACCGGGCGTACCGGGTTTAAGCAACGCGGGGCGCAGATCCGGGCGGCCATCGGTGCGCCGGACATGCCGCTGGCTTCGCGTATTGCGCTGTTCCGCCGCAAGATGGGGGGCATGCTGATCACCAATCTGGTCTTGCTGGGTGGGTTGAGCGCGATTGGATACTGGTATCTGTATCCCCTGCTATGGGTGTTGCCGCTGCTGACCTATTACCAGGTGATCACGCGCGTTCGTAATATCGCTGAACACGCGGTGGTTCCCGATAATGACGATGATTTTCGCACCGCGCGCACCACGCGCGCGAACTGGCTGATGCGTGTTTTCCTGGCGCCCTATTTCGTCAATTATCATCTGGAACATCATCTGATGATGTTCGTTCCCTGTTACCGGTTGCCGCAGGTGCGTGAATTATTTCTGGCCAAGGGGCATGGCGCGCGCATGGAGTATAAGCCGGATTACCGCTCCGTTCTGGCCCTGGCTATTTCGAAACCGGAACCGGCGGCCGATGCAAACGCCACGGGCCGGACCGCCGCCTGATGGAAACTGTGCTAGGCGATCCGGCGCAATTCATCCTGGATCATACTGTACTGACCCAAACGCCGCTGGTTCCTGAAATCAGCCTGTATGTGGCCAGTGAAATGCTCCCGATCTGGCAGATGACGGAAGACGAAATGCGCACAGTTGGCCTGCCGCCGCCGTTCTGGGCTTTTGCCTGGGCGGGCGGTCAGGCGCTGGCGCGATACATTCTGGACAACCCGGAACTGGTCGCGGGCAAACGGGTGCTGGACTTTGGCGCGGGTTCAGGTCTTGCGGGAATTGCCGCGGCGCTGGCAGGTGCGGCACAGGTGAGCGCGGCGGAAATAGATCCGATCGCAATCATCGCGATGGATCTGAATGCGCGCGCCAACACTGTGACCCTTATCGCGCTAGAAGGCGATATTGTCGGCGCGGCGGGGGCTGACTGGGATGTGGTGCTGGCCGCCGATGTTTGTTATGAGGGGCCCGCCTCCAAACGCATTGTCGCGTGGCTGGATGATCTGGCGCGTACAGGTGTGACGGTGTTGATGGGCGATCCGGGGCGCACATATTTTCCGAAATCGGGACATGAAAAACTGATCAGCTATGCGGTTAAAACCACGACCGAACTGGAAGACACGGATTTGCGCAATACTAGTGTATGGCGCGTGACGGGATGAGTGCGCGCCATGGCATATAAATCCCTGCGCGACTTTGTGGCCTTGCTGGAGCGCGAGGGAAAACTGCTGCGCGTGAAAGAGCCGGTTTCCACCGAGCTGGAAATGACGGAAATTCAGACCCGGCTGCTGGCGGAGGGCGGCCCTGCGGTGCTGTTTGAAAAACCGGTCATCGCCGGGGGCGGCATCAGTCCGATACCGGTGCTGGTGAATTTGTTCGGCACGGTGGAGCGTGTCGCCATGGCGGTGACGATGGGCAACGTTACGCGGCGTACCGGTCTTGATTTGCGCGAGGTCGGCGAAACATTGGCGTTCCTGCGTCAGCCGCAACCGCCCGATGGCTTGCGCGAGGCGGTGGGCATGGCGCCATTACTGCGTACGGTGATGAATATGCGCCCCAAGACTGTGCGTAGCGCGCCGGTGCAGGAAGTGGTCTTGACTGGCGATGAGATTGATCTGGCGCGCCTGCCGATCCAGACCTGCTGGCCAAATGAACCCGCACCCTTGATCACCTGGCCGCTGGTGGTGACAAAAGGTCCCGGCGAGAGCGCGGAAGACAGTTATAATCTGGGCATTTACCGTATGCAGGTGCTGGGGCGTAACCGTACGCTGATGCGCTGGCTGCGGCACAGGGGCGGGGCGCAACATCATGCGCGCTGGGGTGCGGCGCGGCCCGAACCGCTTCCCGCCGCGGTGGTTATCGGGTCCGATCCCGGCACCATACTGGCGGCGGTGACGCCGGTTCCCGACACGCTGAGCGAATATCAGTTCGCCGGGCTGCTGCGCGGCGAACGGGTGGAACTGGTGGACTGCAAAACCGTGCCGCTCAAGGTTCCCGCGCAGGCGGAGATCGTGCTGGAAGGTCATGTGTCGCTGACCGATTATGGTGATGAAGGCCCATATGGCGATCACACCGGCTATTATAATTCGGTCGAGCAATTTCCGGTGTTCACCCTCAGCGCCATCACCATGCGCCGCGATCCGCTATATCTCTCCACTTTCACGGGCCGCCCGCCGGATGAACCCAGCGTTCTGGGCGAGGCACTGAACGAAGTGTTTGTGCCCCTGTTGCAGCAGCAATTTCCCGAGATCACGGATTTCTGGCTGCCGCCGGAAGGCTGCTCCTATCGCATCGCGGTGGTGTCGATCCGCAAGGCCTATCCAGGCCACGCAAAGCGGGTGATGATGGGCATCTGGTCTTATCTGCGCCAGTTCATGTATAC
>JAUSQH010000351.1 GCA_030652895.1 Alphaproteobacteria bacterium | reverse complement strand
GAAAACCCTGACGCTGTTGCAGGAACTGGCGCGCCATCCCGAAGCTGGCGCTGCCCTGGAAGATGGCAGCTTTGAGATCAGCCGGTTGCCGAAGCCCCACGGGGATCATTTTCATATCGGTCAGGCGGCCGCACGCGCCTCGGATGCGACCGGACTGTCGAACGAAATGGTGTGGAAAGCGCTGGAGCGCAAGTCACTGGCCCGGTCGGCTTATCCGCAAGCCATAACGCTAACCCCGGCCGGTATTGCGTACGACACGGGATTGCGAAACAAGATTTTGCACGGGACAGATCACTAACCAGGCATAACTGGTGGACTGATATATCAGCCCATATGCTCGCTAACGCGGTTGCGGCCGTCGTTTTTGGCGCGGTACAGCGCTTCGTCCGCGCGCTTCAAAATAGTCTCGGGCGTATCAGTGTCCCTGGCAAGACTTGTAACACCGATGCTGGTCGTCATTGTAACCGGGCTTTCATTACCAACATCAAAAGGAAATGTCTCCGTATAGTGACGAACTCTCTCGGCGACCAGAGACGCGATCGCCATATCGGTTTCCGGCATGATGACGACGAACTCCTCCCCGCCATACCGGCAGGCAAGATCGATGCCGCGAATATTACGCGAAATTCCCAGTGCAAATTGTTTCAATATCCTGTCACCCGCATCATGGCCATGGGCATCGTTTATATTCTTGAAAAAATCGATGTCGATCATGAGCAGAGAAATTGGCCGGTTGTCGCGCTTTGCCCGGGCCGTCAGGATCTGAAGGTGGGTTTCCATATAGCGCCGGTTATGTAACCCGGTCAGCCCGTCCGTGACCGCCATTTGCATACTAAGATGCAGGTTATGACGCAGTTTTTCTTCGTATTTGTGCCAGCGCAACTGTGTGCGCACACGCGCGAACAGTTCATTGCTTTCAATTGGGCGTACGAGATAATCATTAATACCCATATCGAGCCCACGCGCCAGACGGCTATCCTCGGGGTCTTCCACTATGATCAGTAAAGGGACGGTCCGGGTTTCTTCCGCCGTACGAAACTGCGAGCATAATCGCAAGCCATCATAATTACGCAGGGACAAGCTTACGATTATCAGGTCAAAAGCCCCCCCCTTGGAAAGCCGCAGGACTTCAGCGGCGTCCTCTCCAACCTGGGCGTCATGTCCTGCCTCGTTAAGCGCGCCGCTTATGCGCGCGCTAGACCGCGCCTGATCATCCACAATCAGTATCCGGCCCTTAATATCACTACTGTCTTCCCACTTGGATAAATCCTCCAACCCCAGATTTTGTCCGGTGACATCGCGCGCGCGCAACTCGTCGGTCATCATCTTCAAACGGATCAGACTGCGAACGCGTGGGAAAAGTGGGTTATTTTTTATCGGCTTACTGATGAAATCATCGGCACCGGACGATAAGCCCTGCACCCGGTCAGACGGCTGGTCAAGCGCCGTTATCATGATCACTGGAATATGGCGAAGGCGCGCGTTTTCTTTCAGCTTGCGGCATGCTGTAAAGCCATCCATCACAGGCATCATGACATCAAGTAATATGATATCCGGCATCTCGGCTTCGGCGACTTCAAGCGCCTGCTGGCCGTTCACCGCCGTTATTACTTCATAATATTCCGCGCTCAGTTTTGCTTCGAGCAGCTTTACGTTTGCTGGAACATCATCAACTACCAGGACTCGGGCAGTCATTCATTCACACCTATTCAATCAAGAAAGCGCCGAATGGTCGTCAGAAAATCCGATACCGAGATCGGTTTCGCGATATAGGCCTCACACCCGCCATCCTTGATGCGCGCCTCATCCCCTTTCATAGCGAATGCCGTGATCGCAACCACCGGGATATGGCGTGTCTCGTCATTTTCCTTGATCCATTTGGTAACCTCAAGACCCGACACACCCGGCAACTGAATATCCATCAAAATTAAATCCGGCATATGCTTTTGGGCCAGGTCCAAGGCGTCCATCCCATCAGAGGTCTGGATGGTCACATAGCCATGCGCCGACAACAGGTCATGAAAAAGCTTCATGTTCAGCTTGTTATCTTCGCAGATCAGGACTGTCTTGGCCATCAGCACTCAACACCCATATTCGCTGGCATACTTGTCTCATGTCGTCGTGTATAGGAAACAAACATCAGATGCCTTTACGGAATACTCGCTTCCAGACTCGTCCGCCTCACTGCGTCGCTGGGAAGCACTACAATTATTGACAACAGGTCAGGCGACCTCTTCGCGGGGAAACTAACCCATTCCATGGTAACAAGTACAAAAAATGTGTAAGCTTCTAGTTAATTTTGGTTGGTGCGAGGTAAAATGACCCAGGACTGGGCTGAGATTTTAGCTTTACAGGCTTTGACTTATATTATCGCAGAGTCAACACTTTGCGGACGTTTTTTTGATTTGACCGGTGTGAATCCTGCCGATGTGCGGGCAAATGCCTCTGACGCCGCCTTTCTTGGGGCGGTACTGGATTTCCTGCTTGCCCACGAACCCAGCCTGCTGGAATTTTGCACAGCTTCGGAAATCGACCCTCAATTGCCCGCCCGCGCCCGAATCATGCTTATGGGCGATACTGCGCCGGAATGGACCTGAGCCGCATGGAATCTCACGTCCGCACCCAACTGGAAAGCCTTACACTGGACCCGCAGCGTCCCTTGATCGTTACGGATGCGGATGAAGTTGTCGCCTATTTTATCGCGGGGCTGGAGCGGTTCCTTGATCGTAACGGCCATTGGCTCGATCTGAAAAGTTTTGCCATAACGGGTAATATTCGCAAGCGCGGCAGCAATGAAGTCAGCACTCAAGCCGAGGTGAAAGACCTGCTGGCCGAATTTTTTAACACGGATACTGAACTGCTTGATCCCGTGGATGGCGCTGCAGACGCCTTGCGGGCGCTAAATGCGCGCGCGCAGGTCATTGTCCTCAGCAATGTGCCCCCATCGGCCCACGCGGCCCGCCAGCGCTGGCTGACCCAGCATGGGATGAATTACCCGCTGATCGCGAATGCCGGTTCAAAAGGCCCCCCACTGCGCTTTTTGGAGGAGCATATTAACGCGCCGGTATTTTTTCTGGATGATTTGCCCCCGCATCTGGATGCTGTAGCCGAACATGCTGGCAGCGTAAGCCTGCTTCACTTCATCGCCGACAAACGGCTGGCGGCACTGGTTGCGCCTGCGCAAAACTGTCATCTGCATACCAGCGACTGGCCGGTCGCCCGCGCCTTCATCGAGGCCAGGCTCGAATCGCACGGATTCTAACAATCCGGGGGTTTATACGCATCAATACGCTGCAACGATGCGAACAGAGCAAATCCGCCATAATCCAAGATCAAATTGGCGCTTATCCCGTTATCATACAGCCTGAACGCCATCTCGAACTCAGGCACGCCCTCTTTTTGATCAATCGCGTAATAAGATACCTGCACGGGCCACCACATCAGGCCAGAAGTAGCCGCCAGTACCGATTTAGGTGTATTGGCGCCCTTTGCGTTCCCGCCAGCAGGTCGGTTAGTTCCGGCGCCAATCGATGAAATGACCTGATAATAGTCGGACTCGGATGTGCCGTCGAACACCTTTCGCGTCAAAAGCTTTTGCCCGCCCCGCGCCGCGTCCAGTAACGACTGCATATAGCCACTAGGGAACAAAACACCGGCAGGCAGCTTAACTTCTTTCTCTTCGGGTTTACGCAACATCGCTGTACCTGCCCCCAAGGCCGATGCAAATGAAGCGTTACCGTCATATTCAGCCATCAGTTCGTGATCAAGCCGCTGGCGCATGGAGAACCGGAATTGAAGACCATCCCGTGACTCCCAGGATGAAGCAGAAATATCACTCAGCGACGTTTCTCCCGCCTCATCGCGCATGTCAGTTACGATGCGTTGTTCGGAGATCAGTCCGTCACATGTTTGCTGCCACTCCGTTACCATGCGTCCGTCTACGCTGGAAACCTGCCCGTGCTTACGGCCAGGGGCAAGGGACACGTTATAAATAGCCCTGTGAGATAGCATCGGTGGATGACCGGCTACAGCGGCGCCAGCCATAGCATCGCCAAACAGCCCCCCAGAGACCACCATTAGCCCGGTCGCGACGCACCCAATCCAGATCTTTTTCATACGTGATTTCCCGGCGCTGCGTTTTGATAAATGCAGCAAGTGTAGCAGCTTATAGAGATTCGCGGTTTGCACCACAGGCGAGAGCCCCAGAATCATAAAAAACACCATCTCAAAGAGATTTTTCCACAGATGACACGGCAAGTTTTTCCCCGCAAAGGAAATTTATTGCCGGGTAGAAACTAATCCTGCCCATTTTACCGGCAGTTTTCCACGCCTTATTCTGGCACAAAGCATGCACTGATACGTCTGAACCTTACATCGTGGGTGGCATACCGCCTCAACAGGAAGCAAAAATGAGCCAAACCTTAGCCAAACATCCTCATCTGCATCCATTGCAAGGGCTCGGCGTGGGCACTGCACAACAGTTACGTAAACTGTGCGAAATCCAGAGTTACGGGAATGCGTCCGAAAACAGCGCATTTATTACTCAGGTGCTCAATCTTGCAACCCAGACGGAACAGCGCCTGGCCGAACAGGAGGCTCGAATTCGTCACCTGGAATCGCTGACCAGCACCGATGAACTTACGGGATTATTGAACCGGCGCGGCTTTATGGACGGTATGAACCGGGCCCTGCAGTCGGCGCGCCGCTACAATGAAGAAGGTGTCCTGTCTTTTATTGACCTGGATGACTTCAAGACCATCAACGACACCCATGGGCACCAGGCAGGGGACATGGTGCTGCGCCGGGTGGCCGAATTACTGCTGAACAATGTGCGCAAGACCGATCTTGTCGCGCGGCTTGGCGGTGATGAATATGCTGTACTGTTCATTCATGCAGTGAAACAGGTCGGTCGAAAGCGGGCTGAAATATTGCGTGAAATGCTTAATAGCAGCAATGTGATCTATGGCCCGGTCTCCATTCCAATCCGCGCCAGTATAGGTTCCGCAGATTATAGTGGCTGGTCGCAACCCGATGACATGCTTCTGAATGCGGACCGCGCCATGTACCGCGAGAAAAACCGCCGGACGCGGAATCTGAGCTTAATCAGCCGGCGCGAACATTAGTTTGCGGGCATTTGCTGGGTAATACAGTGAATGCCACCGCCGCCCAGCACAATATCCAGGGCGGGTAACTGCACGATCTGACGCTCGGGAAATACCGCTGCAAGTATTTGCCGTGCGGGGTCATCCGCGGGGTCATCAAATGACGGCATGATCAGCGCGCCATTTGCGAGATAGAAATTCACATAAGACAATATCAAACGCGCACCCTGTCCATCCTTGCGTATTCTGGGCGGCGGCAATTCGATGATTTCCAACGGCATTCCACGCGCATCGCGTTCAGCCCTCAGACGCGCCAAATTACCGGCAATAATTTCAAAGTTGGCATCGGTTCTGTCGTCGCACATCTGTATGATCACGCGCCCCGGGGCGGCGAAGCAGGCCACATTATCTATGTGGCCATCAGTCTCGTCACCGCTAAGCCCTTGTTCCAGCCAGATCACTTTACGCACCCCCAGAGTGTTCTTTAGAACTGCCTCGACGTCTGTATGGCTCATGCCCGGGTTCCGGTTGCGATTAAGCAGGCATTGCGCCGTGGTGATCAGCGTCCCTGCGCCATCGACATGCAACGCGCCGCCTTCGGCAACCAGCGGGGCCTTATGACAGGCAAGCCCGAGATCGTGCAAAAGTGCGCCAGCAATTACCGCGTCCTTGTCATGAGGGATATATTTTCCGCCCCAGCCGTTGAAACGCCATTGAACCCCGGCAAGCCCGCCCTGCCCGTCACGCACAAATGTCGGCCCCGTGTCGCGCATCCAGGAATCGTCGATTTCGTGCGCGATGACCGTAACCCCAGGCCCGCAGATAGCAGCCGCCGCCCCCAGATGCTCCGGTCGCGCAACCATTGTGACTGGTTCAAACCGTGCGAGAGCGCGCGCAACTGCGGCATACGCCAGACGTGCGCGTTCCAGCGCTGGCGCACTGCCCCATAACGCGTCGCGGCAGGGCCAGGCCATGAAGGTGCGCTGATGCGGCTCCCATTCCGCCGGCATAGTAAGGGGTGAAGTTGTCATGCTGTTATTTTCATTCCAGTGTTATCATGGCTGCATCACGCAGGAGTCACCGAATGACTAATACCATAGACCTACGCTTGGCAGAATTAGGGATTGAGTTGCCCAAGCCCCGGCCGCCTGCCGCAAATTACACCCCCTATGTCCTCACCGGCGACCTGGTGTTTATTTCCGGTCAGGTGCCTATAGGAGCACAGGGACTGGAATTTCGCGGCAAATGCGGCGCCGCCTATTCTGTCGCCCAGGGCCAGCAGGCCGCAAGG
>JAUSQH010000353.1 GCA_030652895.1 Alphaproteobacteria bacterium | reverse complement strand
ACGCCAACAGCAGCCAGCATGGCGGGCCGACCACGATCACCTTGACCGTTTCTGATGGCGGCAACCTCACCAGCACCACCTTCACGGTCACGGTGGCCGCCGTCAACGACGCGCCCACCTGGGCTTTGCCATCGGCGCGGGTCGTCGACGAGGACACGGTGCTGGTCCTCAGCGGTGCCGATGCACCGGTGGTGGCCGACCTCGACGCCGGCGCCGCGTCGGTTCGGGTGACGCTGACGGCGACCCAGGGCCTCATCAGCCTGGGCGCAACGACCGGCCTGTCCTTCATCACCGGCACCGGCAGCGCCAACGCCAGCATGAGCTTCAGCGGCAGCCTGTCGGCCATCAACGCTGCCCTCGACGGCCTGCGCTTCGCCCCAGGGGCCAATTTCAATGGGGCGGCGCAGATCGACCTGCTCGTCAACGACCTGGGCAACAGCGGCAGCGGCGGCGCCAAGTCGGCCAGTGGCAGCATCGCCATCACGGTGCTGGCGGTCAATGACGCACCCACGCTGGGCCTGCCAGGGCCGCAGGCGACACCGCTGGCGACGGCGCTGTACTTCTCGTCTGCCAACGGCAACGCCGTCACGGTGGGCGATGTCGACGCCGGCAGCGGGCTGCTTGATCTCACCGTGAGCACGGAACTGGTGGGCAACGGCCGGCTGGGCTTTGGCAGTCTGGCCGGCATCACCTTGATCAGCGGTGGCGGCAGCGACGACACCGCGGTGACCTTGCGCGGCAACCTGAGCGACCTCAACGCCGCCCTCGGGACACTGCGCTTCACCGCCACCGCTGGCGGCCCGGCACGCATCGACTTGACGATCGACGACCGTGGCAACAGCGGCAGCGGCGGTACGTTGACAAAGAGCGGCGTGATCGCCATCACGGTCGCCGATGGCCAACTGCCGCAGCTGACGCTGTCGCGCAGCAGCCTGGTCTATACCGAGAACAGCGGCCCGGTGGCGCTGGATGCCGGGCTCACCGTCAGCGACGCCGACAGCGCCACGCTGGCGTCGGCGCGGATCTGGATCGGCAGCGGATTTGCGGCTGACCAGGACAGCTTGCAGTTCAGCAACGACGGCTCGACCATGGGCAACATCACCGGCAGCTACAGCGCCGGCGTGCTGACCCTGAGCTCGGTGAGCGCGACCGCCGTGCTGGCCGAATGGCAGGCGGCGCTGCGCGCCGTCAGCTACAGCAACAGCAGCGAGAGCCCGAGCACCACGCCGCGTCAGATCACGCTGACCATCAACGATGGTGTTGCCGACGGCGCCGCGCGCAGCCTCAGCATGGACGT
>JAUSQH010000348.1 GCA_030652895.1 Alphaproteobacteria bacterium | reverse complement strand
CAGCGCGCGATAGACGCCGAGACGGACCGGCTGGCCCAGCGCCTCGAGGCGGCGCGCGGTCTGCGCCAGCGCCGCTTCGGTGGCGGGTTTTCCGGCCAGGCGCGGGCTCATGGCGCGACCCCGCAGCCGGCTTCGGCGCAGCCCGCCTCTGCCCCGGCGCTTTCGAGCCAGAGGATCGGCGCGAAGCCCGCACCCTCGCCGCGAAAGCCGGTGACCTGGCCGCCATAAAGCCGCGCCGCGGCGAAGACGGGGCGGATCCCATGCGTCCAGACGCGGATATCGGCCTTGTGCGCGGCGGGGCCGGCGGCAAGCTTCAGCATGCGCTGCGAGGGCGCGGCAAAACGCTGCGCGAGATACCCCTCGCCCTGAATTTCGTCCCACTTCCGGTGGCTGATCTTGTCGCCGCGATAGACGCCGCGCGAGCCATAGCCCGTCGCCGGCTTGAAGACATAAAGCGCGCGCGCCGCCCACAGCCGTTCGGCATTGGCGGGGCCGATACGCTCCGTCTGCGGAACGGTGTCGAGAATGAGGGCCGGATCGACGCCCGCTTCACCGGCCAGCGCCGCCACGGTTGCCGCATCGCTGAGCGCCACCAGCAGATGCTTGTCGGCAAAGGCGCGATAGACATCAGGGTTGGGCGCGACCACGGCCGCGCCCGCCGTCCAGGCGTCGCGCAACACGCGGCTTTCGGGCGCCGCGAGATCGAAATCGACAAGGCGGTTATAGACCATGTCGATCGGGCCATTGGGTCCGGTCAGTGCGCCCCCTTCGCGGCGGAGCGCGCCGACGTCGAGAATGTCGACGGCGATGCCGCGCGCCTCGAGCGCAGCGGCGGCAAGGCGCATGTCGAGATGGAGCGGTTGCGCCGCGGGCGCGACATCGACAATGGCGAGACGGCGGAGCGCGCGGCCGGGCGCCAGCTGGGCAAAGGCGTCGAGCAGCTGCTGTTCGGGCGCGAAAGCGGGCGGGCCGGGCGGCGCGAGGCCGGGCAAGGCCAGCGCCTCGAGAAAGAGCGGCTGCAGAAAGGCGCCGCCGGCATTGGTGTT
>JAUSQH010000352.1 GCA_030652895.1 Alphaproteobacteria bacterium | reverse complement strand
GATTAAACAGGAACGCCCGCAACCACGTATTGCCCGACTTGGGGTAGGAGGCGAGCCATATTATTGCGCCCATCAAACTAACCCGACTATATTTATGCAAAGAACGCTCAACACAAAAAAGGGCAGGTCTAGGCCTGCCCTTTCATGAAACTATTACAAATGTGGATTAGAAATCCAGCATAAGCGTCAAGGCAAGCGCCTTGTCATCGATTTCACCCGGCGCAATCGCAGTACCCGCGCCCGGGATCCGGTCCTGAGCAAAGGTCAGATCGGCACTGATGGCCACTCCTGGTCCCAATTTATATTGAGCACCGACATCTACCAACCTCAACTCGTTCTTGCCAGGGGCGCCCAAGGTGCCGTCCTGTTCCGAGTTCATATAGGCAATGCCAGCCTGCCACGGACCCGTCGCATAGGTCACACCGATATTCCAGGCTTCTTCGCCACGGTCGTCCCGCGCGAGCGTTCCCGGTGCACCGGCAACCATACCATCGGAGCCATAATACGCACCACCCAGGGTCCAACCCATGGAGGTAAAGTTGGCGCCCAGATGCCAGGCTTCCGGATCGTCAGCGATTGGCGAGGCAATGCCGATACCGCCAGCCGTCAGACCGAATGCTTCATGATCGCCCCAGGCGTAACCCGCTGAAAGCTTAATGCCAATATTGGAGAATTCGCCGACATAGCTGCCGCCCAGTTCAAAAATATCTTCTATGCCGCCATTGGCGTCGCCACGCACACCAAACGCAGTCGTCCAGCCCGTGCCGGTCGCCGGATCAGCAAAGCCGAGACCTGCGCCCGGAGCAAGGCCGAGGGTGCCTGCCGCGCCATTGCTGTCATTCGACGGCGTATAAGACGCCCCAAGCTGGAAACCCGACATGCGGGGCGTGAAATAGGTCACCTTGTTGGCGTCGCCCGACATTCTGATACGGGTCGTGGTGCGGGCGCTAAAGCGCGAAATGTGCCAGAAAATGGGAGTGTCAACGCCATGGGCGTCGGTTACATAAGGCGCTGCGTAGCTCATCTTGAACGCGGCACTATCGGTCGAACCGATTTCGGTGCGGCCCATGCCGCCTTCAACATAGGCGAACACTTCTTCGTTGCCGAGCGCGCTGCCGCCGATCTGTTCCTTGAATTCGATATTTACGCCCACGGTGACGCCACTGTCCAGAACGGTTGAACCGTTGACATTAATCTCAACGTCCTGCTTGACCGAGCTGTCGCCGGTGCCCGGCGCGTCATCATCATGCAAAACAAAAGCGGCGTCATAAAAACCATTGATTTTCAAAGAAATCGGGTCTGCGGCCAATGCGGCGCTGACCATCATGCCAGAGGCAACCAGTGCCGTAGTGCCATAAAGGAACGTTTTCATACTTTACCTCGTGTTTACTGGGTTTACCGCCGCACCCCGAATCCGCGCCGTAGCCCCCACCCGTGGGGATTAACCATCGAAATCCGAAACCGCCTTAACCGCCTAATAAGCAGGACGCCCGCTGCGCCCGCTACTTCGTCGCCAATCTTGCAAACTGCCTTCGACCGGTCAAGCGCTATCCATGAAACATAATCGTTACAGCTTCACAAATGGCCCCACCTGTTGCCGTAACATCACATAAGCACGGCCTACGCCCAATATTTAGCCAAATTTACCCATTCTTGTGCGACATTTGGAGGCGACATCGGGAGCGGATTTTCTTTTCGACGCGACTCCAGCCACGCTATAATTTCGCTGCATTCTTAAAGCACAGCAGTTGCCGGTAATGTTGCTTGCCTCTATAAAGCGGCATGTAACTGCATGTAAGGGGAAGAATTTGGCATACTCAAGAAAGAACTGGCGGGTTGTTTTACTGGCTGCGACAACTGGGTGTCTGCTTATACTTTCCGGCTGCGGGACGGCGGACACCGAATCAAGCTATCCCGAAAAGGTAGGCAGGAATCGGTATGATCCGGCACCCAGCGGTGAGAAGACTGAGGACTCTTCCCTGTTCGGGTCGGGCGGTATTTTCGGCCTGGGAGGCGGCAACAAGAGTGACGGCGGCGGCGGCATTGGCGTTAACAGTTATTTGTGGCGCGCCAGCCTGGACACTATTTCGTTCATGCCGCTGGCGTCTGCGGATCCGTTTGGTGGCGTAATAATCACTGACTGGTATGTTAATCCGGCCCTGCCGAACGAGCGTTTCAAGGTGACAGTGTATATTCTGGATAAACGGCTGCGTGCGGATGGCGTCAAGGTTTCGGTTTTCCGGCAGGAGCGCGGGCCCGCCGGCGGCTGGGTGGACGCGCCGAATAATGCAGAAACCGGCGTTCGCGTCGAAAATTCCATTTTAACCCGGGCACGGCAACTGCGCATCGATAGCCAGGCCGGTTAGTCAGGGAGAGTAGTAATCGCATGGCCCGCTATAATCCCAAGCAAACAGAGCAGAAATGGCAGGCCCGCTGGGACGCGGAGCAGGCCTTTCTGGCCCGTGTGGATACGGCGAAACCCAAATATTATGTGCTGGAGATGTTTCCCTATCCCTCCGGGCGCATCCATATGGGACATGTGCGCAACTACACGATGGGGGATATTGTGGCGCGGTATAAGCGCGCACAGGGGTTCAACGTGCTGCACCCCATGGGCTGGGACGCTTTTGGCATGCCCGCAGAAAATGCAGCGCGCGAGCGCGGCGTACATCCCGCCATCTGGACCCATGAAAATATCGCCACCATGCGCGGGCAGCTCAAAGCCATGGGCCTGTCAATTGACTGGACCCGCGAACTGGCGACCTGTGACGCGGAGTATTACGGGCATGAACAGCACATGTTTCTGGATTTTATGGAACAAGGTCTGGTGTCCCGCAAGGAATCGTCCGTTAACTGGGATCCCGTGGACGAAACGGTCCTAGCCAATGAACAAGTCATCGACGGGCGGGGATGGCGGTCGGGTGCGCTGGTGGAGCAGCGGCAGCTCACCCAGTGGTTTTTCACGATTACGGCGTTTGCGGATGATTTGCTAAAATCCCTGGACACACTCGAACGCTGGCCGGAAAAAGTACGCCTGATGCAGAGCAACTGGATTGGCCGGTCCGAGGGTATGCGCATCCGTTTTCCCATAAGCGGCCCCCAGGCCCAAACATTACCCGGCGACGGCACGCTAGAAGTTTATACTACCCGTCACGATACGATTTTCGGAATGAGCTTTTGCGCTATTTCCGCTGATCACCCCATAGCGCTGGAACTGGCCGCCAAGGATCCTGTTATCGCGGAATTCTGTAAAAAATGCCGCGATATTGGCGGCACGGCAGAGGCAGTGGAACGCGCGGAAAAGCTAGGCTTTCATACAGGACTGAAAGTTCAGCACCCGTTTGTCAAAGGGCGTGAGGCGCCGGTTTACATCGCAAATTTTGTATTGATGGGATACGGCACGGGCGCCATTTTCGGATGTCCGGCGCATGATCAGCGCGATCTTGACTTTGCCCGTAAATATGGCCTGCCGGTTTTACCTGTCGTCGCGCCGCACGATACGGGAACCATAACGATCGAAAACGATGCCTATACAGATAATACGAACGGCAGCCTGATAAATTCGGATTTTCTTGATGGGTTGAGTGTTTCCCACGCAAAGGCGGAGGTCGCCAAACGGCTGATAGCGGCAGGTGACGGGGAACAGGCGGTAACATACCGGCTGCGGGACTGGGGCGTATCGCGTCAACGCTATTGGGGCTGTCCCATTCCGGTTATTCATTGCGCCGATTGCGGCGTGGTTCCTGTTCCTCGCGAGCAGCTTCCCGTGTCGTTGCCGCAAGACGTCAGCTTCGACAAACCCGGCAATCCGTTGATGCACCATCCGACATGGAAACATATCGCGTGCCCGCGTTGCAGCCGGGCGGCGACACGCGAGACCGATACATTCGACACATTTGTCGATTCATCCTGGTATTTTGCGCGCTTCTGCAGCCCGCACGCAACGACACCCATAGACCGGACGGAAGCGGATTACTGGATGCCGGTTGACCAGTATATAGGCGGGGTGGAGCATGCAATTTTGCATCTACTTTATTCACGTTTCTATACAAGAGCGATGCAGCAGACCGGGTACGCCAAGGACAAAGAGCCGTTCAATGGCCTGTTTACCCAGGGCATGGTGACCCATGAGACCTATAAGGATGCGGGGGGCGCGTGGTTGTTCCCCGAGCAGGTCATCAAGCGCGAGGGCGGGGCCGTTCACAAGGACACCGATGCGCCGGTACAGGTTGGCAAAATTGAATCCATGTCCAAATCCAAGCGCAATGTGATCGATCCCGAACATATTATCGCGCAGTACGGGGCGGATACCGCGCGGTGGTTCGTGGTTTCGGATACGCCGCCCGAACGCGACATAGAATGGACCGAGGCCGGCATCGAGGGCGCCTGGCGCTTTACCCAAAAAATATGGCGGCTGGTGGACGAGGCTGCGGGCACTTTGGCGCCCCCGGGTAAATCCGCGCCTATGATCCTGGGCGACGAAAGCCGCGCAATGCGCAAAGCCACCCACCGGGCCATTGCCGCGGTGACAGACGATATTGAACGGTTTCATTTTAATCGGGCCGTAGCGCGCATCTATGAATTGTCGAACAGTATTAATGCGTTCATCAGCCATACTGGCGACGCAGCCGGGGCGGAGTTTGCGCTGCGTGAGGCTTTGGAGACCATTATTATGCTCGTGGCGCCGATGATGCCCCACCTTGCGGAAGAATGCTGGGCGGCCCTTGGTCATACCCGGCTGCTGGTGCATACGCCCTGGCCGGTGGCGGATCCAGCGCTGACTCATGAGGATAATGTAGTGATCATCGTGCAGGTCAACGGAAAACGCCGCGGCGAACTGGCGGTTGCGCCTGGTACCCCAAAAGCGGAGCTTGAACGTCAGGCGCTGGCGATTGAAGCGGTTACACGCCATCTTGAAGGAAAAACTGTTCGTAAAGTAGTGGTGGTGCCGGACCGGATTGTCAATGTGGTCGCGTAAACAGATTATCCTTGTCATCGCCGCCTTTGGTTTGCTCGCCGGGTGCGGCTTTAAGCCGATGTACGGTAATCGGGGACACAGCAATTCGGTGCCCACTCAGTTCGCACAGATTGACGTGAAGGAAATTGATGGCCGTACGGGGCATCATTTGCGCAATTATCTCATCGATCGGCTGTCAGCGCGCGGAGGCAATTATAAAAAGAAATACAGGTTGGATGTCGCGTTAAGCGATAGAAAGGATGGATTGGCGATACGTTCCGACGAATCCGTCACCCGATTCAATTATAGATTGTTAGGGAGTGTTCGCCTTACCGGGCTGGATGATCAGCAAATATTGTTTGAAACTGCATTGCGGGTTACCGCGGCGTATAATGTGGTCGATTCGGAATTTGCGACATTAAGTGCGGAACGCGATGCCGAGGAGCGCGCCGCCCGGGATATGAGCAGCGAGATCATTACCCGTCTGGCGCTTTATTTTCAACGTGTGTCGCCGCAACCCGCAAAATAGAGCACCACATGATTGTTAAAGGCAAGGCTCTGGATCAGCTGCTTTTGCGCCCGGCGCCCACCCTGCGCGCAATATTGTTTTACGGCCCCAACGAGGGGCGTGTGCGCGAATATGCGGCCCGCGTCGCACAAACTGTCGTGGCCGATCTTTCGGATCCGTTTCGCGTCACAAATCTGAACGCCACCGACCTGAAAGACGACCCCGCCCGGCTGGCAGATGAGGCCGCGGCAATTGCCATGACCGGTGGCCGGCGCGTGGTGCGAATGCGGGGCATGGGGGACGCGCATACAGCTTCCTTCTCGAATTTTCTCGCCGATCCGAAAGGCGATACCCTGGTGGTCGTGGAGGCCGGAGAGCTGACGAAAACTTCGCGTCTCCGGAAACTCTTTGAATCGAGCACAGTTTGCGCAGTTGCCGCATGTTATGAGGAAAACTCTACTGATCTCGATTCTCTGGTCGTTCATCACTTGCGACAGCATGGTCTGACAATTAACTCAGATGCAAAGGCCTATCTCGTGCAATGCCTGGGCGAAGACCGGTTGGCTACGCGGCAGGAACTGGACAAGCTAGTGCTGTACAAAGGACCACACAACCGGGCGAACCGGAGAGGTGGGGTCAAAGATGTCGTAGGTATCGTAGATACGCTAGACGGCGCCGATATCAATGATGTCTCCGGTGTCAGCGATACCAATGACGTCCAGGATACCGGCGATATCTCGGGTGTCGGCGATACCAGAGATATCCTAGACATCCCAGGTATCAATGACGTCGGGGATGGCGTTGATACCCAAGATATCGGGGATACCGTGGATGGCGGAGACACCAATGATACCTATGACACCTCTGATATCAATGACCGCTGCGTGAGCCTCGCGGACGTAACCGCCTGCATTGGTGATAGTACTATTCAGGGGTTGGACGGCATTTGCGACGCCATGGCCACAGGTAATTTGGCCTCATTGGATAACCAGTTAGCGCGCTCGTTCGACACCAGCATGGCGCCTGTTGCTATTATACGTTCCGCAAGCAACCATCTGTTGCGGGTGCAGTTGGCGGCGGCGATGTTGGTGCAGGGCGCCACTGTAGACGCGGCACTGCGCACCTTACGGCCTCCCCTTCATTTCAGCCGGACTGATGCATTCCGGAAACAATTGCGAATGTGGAATTCAGACCGGCTGGCGCGGGGGCTTGATCTGTTGCTGGTCTGCGAAGCCGCCTGCAAAACCACAGGCGCGCCAGACAAAAGTCTGTGTGGCCAGGCGCTGATGCAGGTAGCGTGTCTTGCTCGCCCAAATCCATAACGCCATTAGGTCCAGGGGCCGCCCCCGGCTTCTGGCGGGGTCAGCAGTCTAAGGTAGATATTCTCAAGCTGATCCAACGTCGTGTAATGTACCGATATCACGCCCCCTTCAACGCCGTGGCTGGTGATATTCACACGCAATCCAAGCCCGTTGGAAAGTTGTTCTTCCAGCGCCGCCGTATTGGGGTCTTTCGCTGGCGCCGGCTTTTTGCCGCCTTGTGGCTTGCGGCCCTTGGCCAGAGCTTCGGCGTCACGCACCGAAAGTTTGCCGGTTACAATCTGCTGTGCAAGGGCTTCAGGGTCCGGCGCGGTGACCAGCGTACGCCCATGGCCGGCCGACAAACGGCCATCTTCCAGCATCTGTTGCAGACTTTCCGGTAACGCCAGCAAACGCAGCATGTTGGCTACGTGGCTGCGGCTCTTACCAACAATGCGTCCGACATCCTCCTGCGAATGATCAAAATCATCGATTAGCTTCGCGTAACCACGCGCCTCATCCATCGCATTTAGATCGGCGCGTTGAATATTTTCGATCAACGCAAGCTCAAGGCTTTCGGTATCGGAGACGTCCCTCACCAGAACAGGCACCTCATGCAGGCGCGCCATTTGTGCGGCCCGCCAGCGCCGCTCTCCGGCAATTATCTCATAATGCTCCGCCAGTTCAGCCATGGGGCGGACCAGTATGGGTTGTAAAATACCTTTTTCCCGAATTGAATCCGCGAGCTCTTTCAGAGCGGAATCATCAAATTTTTTGCGGGGCTGCAATTGGTTGGGGCGCAGATTTTCAACCGGCGCCTGAAATGGCGTGCGTGACGGCATTGAACGCCCGAATGGCGAGCGTTCATCGCCAAGCAGGGCAGAGAGGCCCCTGCCAAGTTTCTGTCTTTTTGAATCGTCGGACATCGGGACCCCGCCAGCAAAATTCAGGCGGCCAGGGCTGAACGCTCTTGCCGGAGGACCTCTCCCGCCAGTTTCATATAAGCCCGGCTGCCAGCACATTGCATATCATAGATTAGCACAGGTTTGCCATAGGAAGGCGCCTCTGACACCCGAACATTTCGCGGGATCACGGTTTCATAGACCTTTTTGCCAAAAAAACTACGCACATCGACGGCGACCTGGTCGGACAGGTTGTTGCGCGAGTCGAACATGGTCAGAACTACTCCCTGGATATCCAATACCGGATTAAGCGTCTCGCGGACCATTTCGACGGTGCGCAATAACTGGCTCAATCCTTCCAACGCAAAGAATTCACATTGCAAGGGGACCAGGATTGAATCAGCCGCAGTCAACGCATTAA
>JAUSQH010000347.1 GCA_030652895.1 Alphaproteobacteria bacterium | reverse complement strand
AGCAGCGGCGCATCGCGGTAATAGCGCTCGACATTGAACTCGCGCGAATAACCGTAGGCGCCGTGAATGCGCATGCATTCCAGCGAATTGGTCAGTGCGGCCTCGGACGCGAACAGCTTGGCCATGCCCGCTTCCAGATCGCAGCGTTCGCCCAGATCATATTTTTCCGCCGCCGAGCGCACCAGCAGCTTTGCGGCCTCCACGTTCGTCGCCATATCCGCCAGCTTGATCTGGATCGCCTGATGCTCGCAAATGGGCACGCCGAAGGTTTTACGAATCTGGCTATAGGCCACCGCGTCATTCAGGCTGGCGCGCGCGATGCCCACACCACGCGCCGCCACATTGATGCGGCCCAGTTCCAGCCCACCGAGGATCTGGTTCAGCCCGCGCCCTTCAACTCCGCCGATCAGATTTTCCACTGGCACTTCGTGGTCTTCAAACAGCAATTCGCCGGTGTCGATGCCGCGATAACCGATTTTTTCCAGCTTGCGGGTGACGCTAAAGCCTTTACCCTTTTCGGTCAGCAGCAGGCTCATGCCCTTGTGGCGCGCCTCACTGCGTTTTTCGGTTTTGACCAACACCGCCAACACCTGGCCCTGAATAGAATTGCTGATCCAGGTTTTCGCGCCATTAATCACATAGGTATCGCCCTTCTTCACTGCATGGGTGCGGATACCCTGCAAATCGGTGCCCGCATCGGGTTCGGTCAATGCAATGCCGCCGCGCAGTTCGCCGGTCGCAAAACGCGGCAGATAGCGCTGTTTTTGTTCTTCGGTGCCGAAGCGCTGCACCGCAGCCGCCATAATCAGATGCGAATTAAAAATGCCCGACACCGACATCCATACGGTGGATACCCGCTCAACAATCTGCGCATAGGTGCGCGCACCCAGTCCCAGCCCGCCATATTCCGCCGCAATGGTTGCGCCGAACAGGCCCAGTGCTTTCATCTTTTCGACAATTTCATGCGGGTATTCATCCGCCTGTTCCAGCGCATGGGCATAGGGTTTTACGTCACGCTCCAGAAAGCGGTCCACCGCATCCAGAATGACATTCTCCTGTTCATCCGTAATCTGAGTACTCACGCTTCAGGCTCCTTGCCATGCAGGGGGTTCATCGACCGCATGGCCGCGTTTGGGGATCAGCACGGTACGTTCAAAAGTCATGAACACCGTGCCGTCGGCTTTCTTTCCGGTGGTGCGTACGCTGACCAGCCCCTGATTGGGGCGCGATTTGGACGGGCGTTTGGCGATCACCTCGGATTCCGCATATATCGTGTCGCCAACAAATACCGGCGCGGGCATTTCAATATTGGTCCAGCCCATATTGGCGATGGCCTTCTGGCTGACATCCGACACGCTCATGCCCACTACAATGGATAGGGTCAGTGTACTGACCACAACCTGCTTGCCGAACTCGCTCTGCGCCGCAAAGGCCGCGTCAAAATGCAGCGGATGGGTGTTCATCGTCAGCAGTGTAAACCAGGTATTGTCGCTCTCGGTAATCGTGCGGCCCGGGCGGTGTTCATACACGTCGCCGATGGTAAAATCCTCATAATCGCGCCCCGCCACCTCGCGGTAACGGTTGGGGCCGATCTGTCTGCTTTCAACAACCATGGATTTTCCTTGGAGACTCGCCATTGATTTTCACGACGTTATGGCCGTTGAATCCTTCTTCATCTCCCGCGCCGCTGAAACTTGGAGGACAAAGAAGGCTTCGGAGGACAAGTGTGTGGGACCGTCATGCGGGACGGAACCTATCATTTTGCCCTGTAATGCACAATCGCCTGCGCCATCTTTGCCGATTTGAAAACAATTGTATATATTAGGGGTTAAGCTGATATTCTGGTCTGATGAAAGTTGGTGAGGTCATTCGTTTACTTCAGGATGAAGGCTGGTTACTTGTAGCCACTCGCGGCAGCCACCGGCAGTACAAACATCCGTCAAGACCAGGGCGGGTGACCGTGCCGGGCAAACCAAGCGATGATCTTGCCCCAGGCACCCTGAACAGCATTTTGAAGCAGGCCGGTTTGAAGAAATGAGGTCCATATGCGCTACGCCATTGTAATCGAAAAAGCCGAAGGCAATTACTCCGCCTATGTTCCGGACCTGCCGGGCTGCGTCACCACAGGGGTCAGCATCGAAGAGATCGAAACCCAAATGCAGGAAGCCATCGCCTTTCACCTGGAAGGGCTGCGCGAAGACGGTGCGATCATTCCAGCACCCTCCAGCCGGGTCGAATATATTGAGGTGGGGGTATAGCAGGGACGGGCCGTCAAAACCAATTCAATCATACCCCGGTATGACAATTGGGTATCTGCCCCCGTAAACATCAAGATGCAATTATCTTAATGTTACTACATGGCATTACCGAAGCCGTTTCATTGATACCAGAGTGCAACTAATAGAACAATAAGCGCGCCTATGATCAGCAACGTCGCGCCAGCCATGAACGTCCTTGTCAGCTTCAGGTAAACACCTGAAAGACACGAGCGCCGTAAAGCCTCGGATACGTTATCGGTCACTGCTGCCTTAACATCCCACATTTTGTACTGATGCTTGCAATATGCCGACCCGACGGACAGGGCAAGTGCAAGGATGAATGCGGTAAGGACGATTTGAATAGGTACGGATCCTATGGGTATCTCCCAAATCAGATAGCTGAGTGAGCAGACCGAACACTGCGGCACCCGATACAGCCTGCAGCATTCCAATTGTAAACGCCTCGTTGGAGAACAATACCTGTCTCTCCTTTTCATGCCGCTCTTCATTGTCCGACATTGTTTCAATCCATTTGAGCGAAAAATCACGCGATACTTTGCGTGCGATTGGCGAAGTCGCGGCCAGAAGTCACGGGCGGCAACGGTATTTTGTCCTTGCGGTACAGATCAACGGTTTCTTCTACAATTACACAAAGCTGCTTGAAGACCTGCTTCTCGTCATCACCGTGGCAGCCGCCGAGAACCAGTCCCGGCGCGCTGCCTACATAGCATTGGTCTTCTTTAAACTATTCAGCAATTTCAGCGTATTTAACGCTGTCTTTCATTGCTGTGATTCCTCCGATACCCGCCGCACCGCCCACATCAATCAGCCTACCCCAGAAAATCCCTGGCGGTGAACAGCGCGGTCAGTTCCACGCCTGCCGCATTTAACGCGGCGCCCGCGCCCTCCAGCCGGTCGACGACGGTGATCGCGTGACGCACGATACCACCCGCCTCGCGCACCACGGCAATGGCGTCCAGGATCGAGCCGCCGGTGGTGGTCACATCTTCCACCATCAGGACGGATTTTCCGCCAAGGCCGTCGCCGGGCGCAAAGCCTTCGATGCGCTGTTTGGCGCCGTGTTCCTTGGCCTGCTTGCGCACGATAAAGGCGGGGATCGGTGTGCCGCGTGTATGGCTCAACAGGGACACGGCACAGGCAACCGGGATCGCGCCCAGCTCCAGCCCGCCGACCAGGTCGGGTTTCCGCGCCCCAAGCTGATCCAGCATCAGGCCGCCGATCAGCGCCCCGCCTTCCGGGTCCAGCATGGTGGGTTTCATGTTGAAATAGAAATTGCTTTTCTTGCCAGAGGCCAACGTGATCTCGGCCCCCTGGCCGAATGATTTCGTGGCGATCAGGGTGCGCAAGCGTTCGCGGAGGGCGGTGGTATCCGTGCTGTCAGACATGCTCTATCTATCCAATTGTGCCGAGGGCGGGAAACAGTTCCAGCAATAAATAGCTGAACTGTTGCAGCGAGCCGAAGAAAATCATCACGCCTGTCACGACCAGCAGCCCGCCTGAGACAATTTCGACCTTGTGCATGTGCTGGCGAAACCGCTGCATAAAGCTCATAAAGGCACGCACACCAAAGGCCGCCAGCAAAAACGGCACCCCAAGCCCCAGGGAATAAACGGCCAGCAAGGCCATGCCGCTGGCCAATGTTTCCTGACTGGCGGCAACCGCCAGTATAGCGCCCAGAATCGGCCCGATGCATGGCGTCCAGCCAAACGCAAACGCCAGCCCGACAATATAGGCCCCCAGCAACCCGCCGCCGCCACGCCGGTCCGGGGTAAAGCGCGCCTCGCGGTTCAGCCATGGAATACGCAACAGCCCCGCCATATGCAGGCCAAACAGCACAATCACCACGCCCGCGATCCTGGCCAGCACATCCAGCTGCCCCACCAGCAGATTACTGATCACCGATGCCGACGCACCCAACGCCACAAATACAGTGGTGAAGCCCAGCACAAACGCACCTGCCCCCGCCATGACCTGACGGCGCAATTCCGGGCCGGCGGTGGCACCTTCCTCGGTCAGCCGGTCAAACGAAATACCTGCCACAAAGCATAGATAGGCCGGCACCAGCGGCAAGACGCAGGGCGACAGAAAACTGATCAGCCCCCCCAGTGCCGCCGCCAGAAAACCAATTTCAATACCGGTCATTCCTTGCCTTAATGTCCTTCAGTGCTAGGCCGGGCGTCCGCGATCCGGCTATAGACCAGCAGCGCAAACACCAGAGCCACGGCCAGAAAACCAAACAAAGTGCGATAGGCGTCCGGCGGCGCGGCAGTGCCCGGCGCCGCAAACTGGCCAATAATCACACCGGCAATATACTGGAATACGCCCGCCCCCGCCATACCGCCCATATTCAGCAGCGATATGCCACGCCCGATCAGATGATCGGGGAAAATCGCGCGGCCATGGGCGATAGCAATCGCCGCATAGCCATTGCAAAATCCTATTATTGTAAATATTACAGTCACGGTCGCAAGGCTCGGCGCGCCAAGCGCCATCATCGTGCCCAGCATCGCCGCACTCATACCAGCCCCCAGCAAGACGGGCTTCTTGCGGCTGTCGAAGCGGATATCCATCTGCCCCCAGAACAGCATACCCATGGCCGTTGACGCCGCCATCACCAGCAGCACATTGCCACGCGCCGGACCATCCAACCCGTGCACATCATGCAGATAGGGGCTGGCCCACAGGCCCAACAGGGTGGCCGCGCTGCCCAGCCCCACAAATTGCAGCAACAGCAGATGCGGCAGGCTGGGATTGCGCAATATCGCTCCGAACCCCAACAGGCTTTGCCACAAACTCTCGCGCGCTTTGTCATGCAGGGGCGGAGATCCAGACTGACCGGGGGGCGCATCACGCGCAATCAGCCAGACCAGCACCCCCATCAGCGCCGCAAGTGCGGCCGTGCCGGTAAAAGCGCCGCGCCAGCCGACCCACATCGCAATCCACGCCAGCGGCGCCGTCGCCATGATGCCGCCCAGGGTACCCGCGGCAATCTGGATACCGGATAAAGTGGCGAAGCGCGCGCGCGAAAACCAGCGCGTATAAATCATCAACGGTCCCATCAACAGGCATGAACACCCAATACCCATCAGGACGCGGGCCATGGTGAGCCAGAACAGCGTCTGCGCCGTGGCGAATAATGCCGACCCGACAACCGCAAAGCCCATCAGCACGCTCATGGACACGCGCGCGCCATACCGGTCCAGCATCAGCCCGACGGGAATTTGTGAAGCCGCAAACGAGAAGAAAAACGCGCCACTGAGAACCCCAAGCGATTGCGGCGCAAGGCTCAGTTCCTGCGTCAGGTCCGGCGCGATCACTCCGGTGCTGGAGCGCAAAAACTGGCTGATCATATAGGCGGCGCATAGCACCGCGACCAGAATGACAATGCGCGCAGTGGAAGGGGTGGAGGTTTGGTCCGGACTCACGCGGTGGCGTAACGCGCCCGCACGCCACGTTCAATGGCGGCGGCATGCAGCCGGTCCACATCAAGTTCATCGCGGATCATTTCCAGCAGCCGCAGTTCTTCCTGTTCCAGCTTGCCGTCGGCGGCAGCCACTTCACAGGCCAGCGCATAGGCCGTCTCACGCAAGGCCGGCGACAGCGCCTCTTTCACCAGGCCCAGCACCGCGTCCAGCCCGTCTTCGGGCTCCAGCATATTGACGCAATCCTGCGCCGACGCCACCAGCGCGTCGCGGTCCACATCATGGAAAATCGGCAGGCTTTCCACGATGCCCCCAATGGTGCGCAGTTCATCGTCGCCAATGACGTTGTCGCTGGTCGACATGGTAACCATGACGAAGATAAGGGCGCTCTGCCGGTTGATCGTCGATGCCATAAAGGTCTCGCTTGTAAACTAAGGGACTGTTTGGGCGAACCTATTGGATTGAACGCCTTCCCGCAATATCTATCGGTGGGGCATGAGATGCCCGTCACAGGGATTAAGGGGTTAGCAAGGGCGATTTGCGGCGCGCAGTGAGTTTGCCACCACATCCTCATCAACCGCGTCCCAACGGGGCATTAGGGGACGCGCCGTGGTGATGACGCCATCGATACCTATATAATCCGCAAAAAATGCCCGTAATCTATAGACCGCGCCTACCCATACACGAACTGGCGCACCAGTTGATGGGCGATGGCGAAGGGGGGTGGCACCATCACCGCGCCATCGCCTTTGCCTTCCAGCGCGTCACGCAGATCGGCGCGGCTAACCCAGATGGCTTCTTCCAGTTCGACGCCGTCCACCTGGATCTCTTCACTGTCGGCCACCGCCGAGCAGCCAATCATCAGCGACATGGGATAGGGCCAGGGCTGTGTGAAACGGTAGGTCACCGACGACACGCGGCAGGCGGCCTCTTCAAACAATTCACGGGCCACCGCCTCTTCGATCGATTCGCCAGGCTCGACAAAGCCGGCCAGCGCGGAATACATGCCCTTTGGAAAAATTTTCTGCCGCCCCAACAGCGCCTTGTCGCCAAGGGTCGCCAGCATGATCACGACAGGATCGGTGCGCGGAAAATGCTGCGTCTTGCAGGTCGGGCAATCACGGCGATAGCCCCCCTCGGCAATTACCGACGGCAGGCCGCAGGCCGAACAGAATTTGTGGGTGCTGTGCCATTTCAATACGGCCTTGGCCTGCGCCGCAATGGCTGCATCATGCGCGTCAATATTCATGGCCAGGCCACGCAGATCGCCGAACTCGCCAAATCCTTTCAGCGGTCCGGTTTTGCTGGGGTCCGTATCACCGGGTAAATCGACCGCGAAATAAGCGCGGTCTTTTTTGTCGAGCCCCAGAAACAACACCGTCGCGCCGCCCGCCATCGCATCGGCGAACATGTTGGGACGCATAAAGCCCACCTCTGGCGGCCCGCCCGGTTTTGCCGGGGGCAGCGTGAAAATGTTCTCCTTATACATGGGCAGCATGAAGCTGTCTTTATGCATAAGCTGTTCTGCCAGCCAGGACGCATCTACGCGTTTATGACTTACCCGGTCGAGCGGATTATTGGCAAAAATATTTGGATTTTGCGGCAATGCCATATGCGGCCCCCTGACGTTCCAGATTCGGATTATTATTGATTAATTCTTGCACAAGCAGCGCATGGCAGCAAGCAGGGGTGCGTGAAGGCGCCTATTTGGGCGCCATCACCATGGTCATCTGACGGCCTTCCATTT
>JAUSQH010000345.1 GCA_030652895.1 Alphaproteobacteria bacterium | reverse complement strand
GAGTGGCGGCAGGAGCAGGTCAGCGGCAGCACGGCCTATTCGCGCAATGAGCGCAGCGTGCGCTCGCTGTTCGGCGGCTATTCGGTCAACCTGGGCGCGCAAGGCTTGCAGGCGTCGCTGCGCCATGACGACAACGACCAGTTTGGCGCCAGCCGCACCGGGCGCCTGGCCTACGGCTGGCAGGCCAGCCCGGCGTGGCGGCTGTCGGCCAGCGTTGGCACGGCCTTCAAGGCGCCGAGCTTCAACGATCTTTACTACCCGCTGACCTGGGGTTTTGCCGGCAACCCCGACTTGCGCCCCGAGCGCGCCCGCGCCCACGAACTGGCACTGCGCTTTCAGCAACCGGGGCTGAGCGCGAGCCTGACCCTGTTCGACCACCGCGTGCGCGACCTCATCGCCGTCGACTCGAGCTTCAGCACCGTGGTCAACGTCAACCGCGCGCGCATCCTCGGCAGCACGCTGGGCGGGCAGTGGCAGCACGGCGCCTGGCAATTGCATGGCGAGTGGACGCACCAGCAGCCCGAGAACGCCGCCACCGGTCTGCAACTGGTGCGACGCGCCCGCCAGCATGGCAGCGCCGGTCTGCTCTGGAGCGCGGGTGCCTGGCGCCTGGGCAGCGAATGGGTGGCCAGCGGCGCGCGCTTCGACGCCGCGTCGAACGCGCAGGCGTCGCGGATGGGCGGCTATGGCTTGCTGAACCTGCACGCCGGCTGGCGCCTGGCCCCGCAGTGGCAGCTCAGCGCGCGCTTGAACAACGTCGCCGACAAGGCCTACACCCAGGCCCAGGGCTACAACACGGCGGGGCGCAACCTGTTCGTCGCCGTCGAGTACGGCGGCCGCTGAGACCATGGCGCGGGCGCTGCGCATCTGGCTGCTGCTGGCGCTGGGCGCCGGCGCCGCGATGCTGCTGGCGCTGTCCAGCGGCGGCAGCCTGGTGGGCTGGGCCGACGTGGCACGCCTGCTGCTGGCACCCGATGCCAGCCCGGCCTCCGAGGTCTTGCACGGCTTGCGCCTGCCGCGCGCGCTGGCGGCTTTCGGCACCGGCGGGCTGCTGGCGCTGGCCGGTG
>JAUSQH010000346.1 GCA_030652895.1 Alphaproteobacteria bacterium | reverse complement strand
GTTTGGCCGAATCAGCCTGGCCGGCGGGATCGTCCCCGCTTCCCCCGCAAGCCGCGAGCGCTGCGGCGACAAGCAGACTCAAAAGGGTATGGCGCATATCGATTCCAGTCCAGGTGGTTTGTCCAGAATCCAAATGGTATGGCGCTTGTAACCGGCCGGCATCCCCCAAATAGGGGAGAAACATCTTTCCTGAATCAGGTGCCGCCGGGCGGCGGCTGGAGGATCGTTGCGGCGCTGCGCGCAATGAGCGCAACCACTTCTGCCTGCCGCCGGGTACCCGTTTTTGCCAGGATTTGCTTGAGATGTGAGCGTGCTGTCGAAAGCGCAATCCCGTGGGTTTTCGCGATCCTGGCCAACGTCAGTCCGCACCCAAGATCGGCGGCAATCGCGGCTTCGCTTCGTGTCAGGCCGAACAGGTCGCGTAGCTGATCGGGGATGGGCGCGGGGCTGTCGGGGTCGCGCAAGAAAATCAGCGCCAAGGGTTGCTGTTCATTGAGCCGTGACCGGCCTGGACACAGCGGTACAGCCGCCAGCGTCAAGGGAAGGCGATCCGTGCGCGGAATCGAGAGGGCCGTCAACCCTGAGGATTTGTTTTGCGTGTCGACCAGGTTATCGCGAATCAAGGCGGCGAGTCGCATGCCCAGTGCCGGATGATGGAGGGCCAGGCAACCGTTCAGCGTGCCGATTTCCCTGTTGTCGCGCAGTATGCGCTCGGCCGTTGCGTTGGCATAGACGATCCTGCCCAGCCGGCCGACCACAAGGACACCCTGATCAATCTGGTCCAGTATGCCAAGCGCTGTCGTGTGCGGCAGCGCCACACCCGATAGGCGGCGCCTCAGCCGGAGTGCGCGCTGGATATGAGGCAGCAACAGGGTGGCTTTCCGGCGATCGTCTTCGGTGTATTGATTCGCCGTAAGCGGGCGATGAATGCCCAGGACGCCAATCTGGCCATCGGCGACAGGAAATGTCGCACCCAGCATATGGTGTATATCGAGCCGGCGCAGCCACTCCTGATAATAGGCACTGTAACTTTGCTCTTCCCTGGAGACGATCTCTTCGCTGGTGATAACCTGCGACAGCCCGACTGCGACAGACCGCTCGACCCACAGATCGTTGCGATGCCAGTGATCCGCCCAGGCTTGTTCGGGTGCTGATATAACAAGATTGTCCGTGGTTTCAAGCAAGAGAACACAACCGTCGTCACCATGCATTTTCACCACGGCGCTGCTCGAATCAAACACCTCGGCAATGCGGGAGGCAAGCCCGGTCCAAAGCCGGTCTTCCACCGCCGCATCGTAAAGATGGTCGATGAGATCCGACAGTCTGCCTTCTGCGGTAACGGCTGGTGGCATCGCGATCACCCCTTCACCTCATCATGATTACCTGGCTGTTACGCGACAGTCAGCTTGAGGTGCAATACTTGAAACTCAATGGGAATATGCACCCTGTCTTTGGATCCCCTCCGGAAACAATTCATCGAACGGCAGTGACGAAAGCGGGACTTTTATATCGTCAAGCTGCGAGTATAACCAGGATCATCGCATGAAATAAATGGCCTTCCTGTTGTTTTTTCAAGGAAAATTCAAACCAGGTAAGCCAGGTT
>JAUSQH010000333.1 GCA_030652895.1 Alphaproteobacteria bacterium | reverse complement strand
ATCTTATTGAAATAATTTATATTTTTGTGTCGCCAGAGCGATAAACAGCCGCCTATGGGGCGGCGATATTTATCTTTGTCAAAACCCTAATAAATTTTGAATCCTGTGGGCTTTTGTGACACAATCACACCTACAAATCGTCATCCGTTTCCTGCCCACATTATCTGGTGCGTTACTCTGTCTGGCCGGGTTGCAGGGCGCAACTGACGCGTGTGTGAATGTTTTAAGTTTAGTCATCGGCGAGCAGATTTCCATACAGGTTATTTTACCTGCCCGGGCATGCTCCAGCAGAAATGAAACAAAAAGTCATGAAAAGGCCTGTCGAGAACTATATAGTCGAATTAAATAAGGGCAGTGTTGATCTAACCATACTTCGTAATCCGCGCGCGCGTCGTATGACACTCCGTGTCGATCCAAAACCAGGGGCCGCAACGCTTGTGGCCCCCCCATTTCTGGATACGCGCACCGCTATGCGTTTTGTGCGTGAAAACGCCGACTGGCTGACGGAAAAGCTTTCACAGCAGAGCATTCCGGTGCCATTTGTTCACGGATCTGAAATTCCGTTTCGCGGGCGGATACACCGGATAGAAGGGCTTCGCACGTTGCGCGGTACGGTCGTTCGCCGTAACCAGACCATCTATGTTCCGGGGGGGCGTGATCATCTTGCGCGGCGTCTGACCGAATGGCTGAAAGACGAAGCCCGCGTCGCATTATCTGCCGCGACGACAGAGCATGCCGTTGCGCTTGGCGGCGATCTCGGGCGCATTACAGTGCGCGATCAAAAGAGCCGTTGGGGTTCATGTTCACCGGACGGGAATATTTCCTTTTCCTGGCGTTTGATCATGGCGCCGCCCGGTATACTTGATTATGTCGCGGCCCACGAAGCAGCGCATCTTGTACAGATGAACCACAGTCAGGCGTTCTGGAAACTGGTCGCACGGCGCATCAAAGGACCGGAAGCGGCAACACAATGGTTGCGCGAGAACGGGCCGGATTTGTATCGCTATGGCGTGAATCACTAGGATGGCTCTTGAACGGATTGACGCGCTCAAAGCGCTCTGCGTGTCACCTAGGAATTAGGTCTACCAGCCTGCGCCAAAAGGCCGCCACATGGCAAGCCAGTCATATGTAATGGCCTGAGTTTGGGACGATTCAATCTGAACAAAAAAAGTCTAGGGAAATAGGCTCGTAATTAAACTGCTAGAGCAGCGTTCGCTGCGTGGCCAGGTTAACGGGATACTGTTCTAATCAGCGCCCTGCAGCGCGCGCCAGAAGCGCGACACCAGATCCTGTACAGGCTGTACGACGCGTTTTCCGCTAAGCACTGCGGGTGTGGATTCGGGCGCCAATGCCTGGTCCATGAAACTTTTCCAGGTGCGTGCCGGCAACCCGCCGCCGGTGACCGCCTTCATCGCGGCGCCATCGTCATTGCCGAACCAGACGCCTGCCGTTAGTTCCCGCGAATAACCGATGAACCAGGCGTCACGGTATCCCTGACTGGTGCCGGTTTTTCCCGCCGCCTGAAAGCGGGTCAGGCGTGCGGCTTTGCCTGTGCCATTGTTCAGCGCATTGGACAGCATGTCATTCATTTGCCCATAGGCGCGCGCCCCGATTACGTGCCGTTGTGCGTTGTGGTTGCGCTGATACAGCACACGCCCCTGGGGTGTGCGCACTTCCAGAATGCCATAGGGCGTGACCGCGTAGCCGCCATTTGCAAATGGCGTATAGGCCGCCGTCAATTCCAACAGGCTGACTTCGGAAACGCCAAGCGCAACAGACGGCGTGGGTGTCAGTTCAGACACGATGCCCATGCGGTGCGCGGTTTCAATAACTCTGTTGCGGCCCGCGGTCTCCGACAGTTTTACAGCCACCGTATTGATTGACTCCGCCAGCCCCTGGCGCAGTGTCACCTCGCCGCGATACTGTTTGTTGAAATTCTTTGGACTCCATTTGCCGAACACAATAGGTGAATCACGCATCACACTATCGGGATGCAGACCCTGTTCCAGTGCGGCCAGGTAGACAAAGGGTTTGAAGGCGGAACCCGGCTGGCGCTTTGCCTGGGTGGCGCGGTTAAACTGGCTTTTCCCATAGGCATGTCCACCCGCCATCGCGCGAACGCCGCCATCGGACGCGAGGGCCAGCAGCGCCCCCTGGCGCACCGCCAGACGTTGGCCGTCGCGCTCAATGGCGGCGCTGATGGCCTGCCCGGCGGCGGCTTGCATCCGTAAATCCAGACTGGTGACGACGATCAGATCGCCGTCCGGCCGGCCAATATAATCGGGCAGCTGGTCCAGCACCCAATCAATAAAATACTGGCTGTCCTGACTGTTGCCGATACTGCCAAAGCCCAGCGGCTGGGCCAGCGCCGCTGTCTGGCCGCTGGGCGATAGAAAGCCCGCCTCAACCATATTGGCCAGCACCTGTTCCTGGCGCCGCCGGGCGAGCTTCGGATCGTTGACGGGACTATAGCGGCTTGGCGCCTTTAACAGGCCCGCCAGCATGGCGCTTTCGGGCAGACTGAGCCGGCTTACTTTCTTGCCAAAATATTTCTGTGCCGCGGCTGAAATGCCATAGGCGCCACTGCCCAGATATACGCGGTTCAGATAAAGCTCCAGAATTTCGTTTTTGGTGAATTTATGTTCCAGCCAGAAGGCAAGCATCAATTCCTGCATCTTGCGGCGCAGATTACGCTCCGGTGTCAGGAAGATATTCTTTGCGGCTTGCTGGGTGATGGTGCTGCCGCCCTGAACCACCCGGCCCGCCCATAAATTTGCCCCCATGGCGCGGACAAGTCCGTATGGATCGATGCCGGCATGTTCGTAGAAACGCCGGTCCTCGGTCGCGATTACGGCCTGTACCAGGTGGCGCGGCATTTCGTTAATTCGAATGGTGGCGCCCACCGTGTTGCCCCGGCTGCCGATAAGCTGTCCATCAACTGCGAGCAACGTAGTGCCGGACGTCGCGCGCGTCTGATTGAGGGCGTCCGTATCCGGCAGATCAAAGGCGTACCAGGCAAGCAGACCGGCAAGGCCAATTGTTCCCCACAAGCCGCATACTAGCGACCAGTACGTGACACGCCTGAGAAGGGAGCTTTTGTGCTTTTTGGTCGTCATATAAAATCCCGGAGCAGAATTATCTCACAGCGAAGCAAAGCCATTAATTTGTCTAAACAATGGCGCACGATAATTGCGCCTGAGAATCGACAATTATACTACATGATCATTATTTCTATGCGCTGTCATTCTGCGCGAGGTGCTGACGATAGATGTTAAGGGAGAACACATCCAATGCTGACCACAACAACAAACACCATCGAGGGGCGGCGCATCAGCCAATATTTCGGAATTGTCAGCGGTGAAGCGATTTATGGCGCGAATATTTTTCGCGATATTTTTGCAGGTGTCCGCGACATTGTTGGTGGGCGCGCCAATGCCTATGAGCGGGTGCTCAAGGACGGGCGGAACAAGGCGATGGAGGATATGATCAAGGAAGCGCAATTGCTTGGCGCCAATGCTGTGATTGGTGTCGATATCGATTATGAGTCACTTGGCGCGAAAGGCAGCATGCTGATGGTCAGTCTGACCGGCACCGCCGTGCGGCTGGAATAGGGTTTCCATCCGGCGATCAGGTCCCCCCTCTTCCCCGAAATAGGGAAGAGGGGAGAAGTAATCTCTAATACATGATTACCGAGCGCGCGCCTTCGCCGCGGCCCATTTCGTCGAACGCCTGATTGATGTCTTCAAGCTTGATGCGCTTGGTGATCATCTCATCGAGCAGCAACTCACCACTGAGATACCAATCGACAAAGCGTGGAATGTCCGTCTTTGGCGAGGAGGAGCCATAACCGGAACCCTTGATGCGTTTTTCACCGAAGATACCCGCCATGCCCAATTTGATCTTGGACTTCTGGTCCGGCATGCCCACGATAATGGCGCGCCCGGCCGGACGGATCATGCTCCAGGTTTGCTCAATCGTATCCACACGGCCCAGCGCCTCAAACGCGTAATGCACGCCAAGGCCGCCGGTCAGCGCTTTCACTTGCTTTATCGGCCCTTCAGGCGCAAACGGGTCTACTCCGTGGGTCGCCCCCATGGACATGGCCAGTTCACGTTTTTCCGGCATCGGATCCACCGCGATAATCATCGTGGCGCCATTGATGCGCGCGCCCTGGATGATGGACAGGCCAACGCCGCCGCAGCCAATGACCGCAACCGAAGACCCTTTATGCACCTTGCCCGTATTGACCGCCGCGCCGACGCCCGTGGTCACTCCGCAACCGATAAGGCACACGGTTTCCAGCGGCGCATTTTTGCCCACTTTGATCGCCGATCCTTCCGGAATGATGGAATATTCTGAAAAGGTGCCAAGTCCGGCCATGTGATAGACTGGAGTGCCATTCTTGCTGAAACGGGTTTCGCCGCTCAGTGTTCTGGCGGTGGCCATCAGTTTGCCCATCTGGCCGCACATATAGGGCTTGCCTTCTTTGCACATCCAGCAGGTACCGCAACTGGGTGTGAGCACCGCGATCACATGATCTCCGGCTTTCAGGCTGGTAACTCCGGGACCAACTTCTGCGATGACGCCCGCCCCTTCATGTCCCAGCACCATTGGCGAACGGCCGCCCAATACACCGTGTACGACGGAATAATCAGAATGGCAGATACCACTGGCGGTGTATTTGATCAGAACCTCGCCTGCTTTTGGACCTTCGAGATCCAGCTCTTCGACGACCAGAGGTTTCTTTGCCTCATACATTACGGCTGCTTTGGTTTTCATTTTATGTGCTCCGCTTAATCAAACATGATGACGGAACGGGCGCCTTCGCCGCGTCCCATTTCTTCAAACGCCTGATTGACGTCTTCAAGACGGATGCGTTTGGTAATCATCTCATCCAGTTTCAATTCACCCTTCATGTACCAGTCTACGAACATGGGCAGGTCGCGCTTGGGGCGCGAAGAGCCATAGACCGAGCCACGGAATTCCTTTTCCGCGAACAATTGAGCGACGGGAAGCTCAAACACTTCCTTCAGGTTCGGCATGCCGACAATGATCGCCTCGCCGGTGGGGCGCAGGATTGCATAGGCGTCGCTGATGGTGCGCATGGTGCCCAGCGCCTCGAACGCAAAATGTACGCCCTTGCCTGTGATTTCCTTGATGCGCTGTTCCAGATTTTCATTGAACGGATCAATTGTGTGGGTCGCACCCAGCGACATCGCCAGATCGCGCTTTTCCTTAACCGGATCAACCGCGATTAGCGGGTTGGCGCCCTTGATGCGCGCGCCCTGCAGGATGGACAGGCCAACGCCGCCGCAGCCAATAACCGCAACCCCGTCGCCTGGATGAATGTCGGCTGTATTGACGGCCGCACCCGTTCCGGTGGTGACGCCGCAACCGATCAGGCAGACAGTTTCAAGTGGTGCATCGTCACGCACCTTGATCGCCGATCCCGCCGGGATCACCATCTTCTCGGCAAACGACGCGATGGCGCATAGCTGACGCAATTCCTCGGCGCCCTTGCGTAAGCGCGTCGTGCCGTCTAGCATGCAGGCATAGGATGAGACCTTGGACATTTCCTGACAGATATACTCGCGGCCTTCCAAACACATGACGCATTTGCCACAACTGGGTGAGAGCGAACAGACCACATGATCGCCAACTTTCAACCCGGTCACGCCAGGGCCAAGTGCCTCAATAATGCCAGCCCCTTCATGGCCCAGCACCACCGGCATGGGCGAGCGCAGCACCCCATGGGCTACTGAATAATCGCTATGACATATGCCGCTGGCGACGGTCTTGATCAAGACCTCGTTCTCTTTGGGCGGCATGATTTCAATATCTTCGATTGTCAGCGGTTCGCCAACTTTGCGCAGCACGGCTGCCTTCATATCCCGATACTCCCTGTTATTGAAAAGCGGGCGGTTACGCGCGCTGCTGAATTTTATTGTGGCCGATTATGGCGCATCGGGGGGGGCAATGGCGACTGTTTTCTGGTGCGTACCCCACAAAAAGAAGCCGCCTCTTTCATAACGCGGTGCGTCTGAAAGAGGCGGCTGTATTAGGTCCGTAATCGTAACGTGCTGTTACGCCGCAGCGCCGCTACGCAGTAACCGGCCCGGCAATTTGCCATTAGCAATATCGAGCGCGTCGATATTGTTTTCACGCAGCAGCGCGCCATTGACAATCACCGCATCGATGCCGGTGGCCTCCGAGATCAGGCGGTCCTCGCCGGCAGGCAGATCATTGACGCGCTTCAACTGGCCAGCGCCAACCGTCGCCATGTCAAACACCACCACGTCGGCCGGACGGCCAACGGCCAGCAGGCCGCGATCGGTGATGCCAAATACTTCTGCGGGGCGTGAGGCCAGCATACGAATGGCGGCTTCAACCGTGATCGCTTTTTTCTCGCGCACCCAGCGGCCCAGCAGATAGGTGGAATAACACCCGTCGCATAGCTGGCTGGCATGGGCGCCGGCGTCCGAAAGGCCGAGCACCGTATCCTTATGTTTGAGCAGCTCCTCCACGGCTTCCTCGTCGGCATTCGCCACCGGCATACGAAAACGTACGGCTAGCTCGTTGGCCAGCGACAGATCTATCGCCAGATCGGCGGGATGCACACCACGCTCCGTTGCCACATCACTTATTGTGCGTTCTTCGATCGAAGTGTCGCTCGGGCAATGGGAGATGACGGCGCTCTTGAAGGAACGCGCCAGATTAATGTCCGGCCGGTCAATCATGTCCCGGAATCTCGTGCGGAATTCCGGATCGGCATAGACCTTCTTGCGGCCTTCAAAGTCCGCAGCCGACACCGGTGCGAAAACTTTAGAAGCCTCAAACGGGAACGGCGCCTTGAAGTTAAACTCGAAATTCAGGGGACGGCAGGTGACTTGCGGCACCACGTCATGGCCGGACGCAATCAGTTCCTCTGATTTGCGCAACTGATCCCTGTGTGAGCCCCCGCCTCCGATATTTGCGCCCGAAAGCAGCGCCGTCCAGCTGATGCGCCGTCCGGTGGCCTCGGATATTTCCGCAAACTCCCTATAGGACAGGCCTTTGCCGATGGTGATCTGGATCATGCCCTTTTTCAGATCGCCCAGCGCGCCCATCAAGGACATCATTTCATCATGATTGGCTGCGCGGCTGGGCACCGGCTTGCCGCGATACCCCACATGGGTCGCCGCCTTTGACGTCGCAAAGCCGATGGCGCCCGCCTCAATCCCTTCCGAGACTAGAGCCCGCATTTTGGCGACTTCATCTGGCGTGGCTTCGCGCTCGGTTGCGTCTTCGCCCATAACATACATGCGTATCGGTGTGTGCCCGATCAGCACGCCCATATTGATGGCGATGCCTTTGCGTTCGATGGCGTCGAGATATTGCGGGAAGGTTTCAAAGCCCCAATCCGCGCCAAGCCCCGCCTTCAATGCATTGACGCTCATGCCTTCGACATTTTCGAGGGTCTCGGCAATCAGCTGCCGGTGTTCGGGGCGGGTCGGCGCGATGCCGAAACCGCAATTGCCGACCACCACCGTCGTCACCCCATGCCAGGGCGAGATGGTCATCATGCGGTCCCACATCACTTGCGCATCATAATGCGTATGAATATCAACAAAGCCCGGCGAAACAATTTTTCCCTTGGCATTGATGGTTTTGGGCGCGCTTCCTGGCGCCTGGCCCAGTGCGACGACTTTGCCATCCTTGATGCCGACATCGCCCAGATAGCCCGGATTGCCGGTTCCATCGACTATGGTGCCGCCGGTGATTTTAATATCGTAATCCATGTTTCTCTCCCATTTTGTGGCCCGGCTGCAGCGGGCGCTTCATGGTCAGCCCGGACACTGCCGGCTTAAGGAATGATCATCCTTCTACGGAACAAACGCCCCGCTAAGGGGGCGCCTGTATGATGTTTTACTGCGCGGCCATCGCCATCAGGGGCTGTTCTTCCACGGGCAGATTATAGAGCGCCTTGACATTATCAAAGCAGATCTTGTTGCGCTCTTCTTCGGTCAGGCCCTTGGTGTGTTCGGCCAAAACATCCTGCGACCACGGCCAGGTGCTGTCGCTGTGTGGGAAGTCGTTCGCCCACATCAGGCGCTCAATGTTCACCATATGCTTCATCTTGAAGGCGACCCAGTCATCCTGGAACGTCAGGTAGATGTGGTCCTTGAAGCAGTCGCTTGGCAGTTTCTTCAGTTCCTGGCCTTTCATCCAGAAACGGTGCCGCTTATAGGCGTGATCGGCGCGGTACATGAAGTGGGGCGCCCAGCCGGCGTCAGCCTCAACGCAGACGATTTTCAGCTTCGGATTACGGTCAAACACGCCCGAGAAGATCATCATCCCGAGAATATCCTGATTGCCGCGGATGATTGACAGGAAACTGTTGATCGCAGGCCCACGGCCTTCGCCAACGCCCGCCGCCTTCGCCGTCAAAATATGGAACGATAACGGCATTTTCAGATCGACGGCGGCTTGCCAGAACGGATCATAGATCGGGCTGTCATAATCCTCGACCTGAGGGTTGCCTGGCATCATCACACCGACAAAACCCATCGCCTTGACCTGTTCCAGCTCCTTGATGCCTTCTTCAACCGAACGCATGGCGATCTGTCCAAGCCCAAAAATGCGCTTTGGCGCGGGCGCAACAAAAGTTTGCAGCCAGCGGTTATAGGCGTCAAAGCAGGCTTTCTTGTAATCAAAATCATCATGATTGCACAGCATCATGCCGATGGTGGGATAGATGATCTCGGCGCAGACGCCATCGCGATCCTGGTCCGCGCAGCGCACCGAACCATCCCAGCCGCCGCGCCACAGATCGGTAAATTTCTGGCCGCGCCCGCGCAGATCTTCCGGCGCGCGCCCGGCGGCAGCGGCAAGCGAAATATTGAGCGGACGCTTGAGGCCTTCAATCAGAAACGCATCGCCGCCCTTGCCGTCATCGACCATGCGCGGGGCGCGGTCGCGAAACTTGGGGTCAATAAAGTCGATATAACAATTTGGCGGTTCAGTAATGTGGCTGTCCGACGAGATGGGTTTTTTGATCATGCGCGTCTCTCCCTGGGTGGTTGGCTGGCCGCTTTTGGGTAGCCAAATTCTATAATCATAGATTCAAGCGCGTTCTGGCTTCTGGCGCAAGCGGAAAATGTGATTGATTGTGATGTATGGGCAAATTGTCCTATCCACAGCGCGAATAACCGCAATTCAGGCAGGAATCACACCCATCCTGTCTGGTTAACGATGGAGCATGGCATTTCGGGCAGGGGCGCAGATGCAATATCTCTGGATCATTGGCTATATGGGCAGGCTTCGCGCCGTTCGGTTTTTCCACAGGCATTGTGGCTCGCGCCGCATCCTGGGAGATTGGGGGGGCGCCAGCGCTCATGAAGCCAATGGACACCAAATGCTGTTCGATCACTTCGCCAATGGCTGCCAGCAATGATGGAACATAGCGCCCGTCCATCCAGTGGCCGCCTCGGGGATCGAACACCGCCTTTAGCTCCTCGACCACAAAAGACACATCTCCACCGCGCCGGAATACCGCGCTGATCATCCGCGTCAATGCGACGGTCCAGGCAAAATGCTCCATATTCTTGGAATTGATAAAAATTTCAAACGGCCGCCTGCGGCCGTCCTGAAGGATATCGTTCAGTGTAATGTAAATCGCATGGTCCGACTCTGGCCAGCGTACCTTGTACGTATTGCCGGGCAGGCTGCCGGGCCGGTCCAACGGCTGGGTCATATAAACGACGCTGCCGCTATGCTGGGGCGAAAGGGTGGAAGAAACCTCGGATGTCGATAATACCGCGCCGGTGACGGGGTTGGGGCGATAAGTGGTGCATCCCTTGCAGCCCATTGCGTAGGCGTCCAGATAGATATTCTTGAATGCGTCAAAGGCGATGTCTTGCGGGCAGTTGATAGTTTTGGAAATGGAACTGTCGATATATTCCTGCGCCGCCGCCTGAATGCGTAAATGATCAGCTGGGGCCAGTTGTTGCGCAGTCACAAAATAGTCCGGCAATTCTGACGCTTCGCCAAACAGGGTGCGGTATAACCGCCAGGCCGGATCGCTCACCACCTGCGCTTGCGTCGTTCCGTCGGGCTGCAACACCTTGCGCGTATACGAATGACTGAATATGGGTTCCACTCCGCTGGATACATTCCCCGCCAGCAATGAAATTGTGCCGGTTGGCGCAATGGAGGTCAGCAGCGCATTGCGTATACCCTGTGCACAAATGGCGTCGCGAATTTCGTCAGGCAACGCGCGCACAGTCTCGCCCGCCAGATAGTGTTCAGCGTCATACAATGGAAAGCAGCCCTTTTCCGCCGCCAGGCCGCTAGACGCCAGATAGGCCGCGCGCCGGATTGTCCCCAACCAGCGCCGCGTCAATGCAACCGAGGCGTCCCCGCCATACCGCGTCCTGCACATGACCAGGGCATCCGCCAGCCCGGTGATGCCCAGCCCGATGCGCCGTTTAGCCAGCGCTTCTGCGCGTTGCTGGGGCAGGGGAAACTGCGCACTGTCAATCACATTATCAAGGGCGCGCACCGCCAGTCGGACCAGTTCATCCAATTCAGCAAGGTCTATGTGTGGCGCGGCGCCAAACGGGTCGCGCACCAGCGCCGCCAGGTTAATTGAACCCAGCAGGCACGCGCCATAGGGCGGCAGGGGTTGTTCACCGCAGGGATTGGTGGCAGCAATGGTTTCACAATAGGCCAGATTGTTGCGGGCGTTGATGCGGTCGATGAAAATCACGCCGGGCTCCGCATAGGCATAAGTGGCGTGCATGATCTTGTCCCACAACGCGCGCGCCGGCAGCGTTTTGTAGACAGCGCCGTTAAAGCGCAGCTCCCACGGACTATCCGCCTTGACTGCCGCCATGAAAGCGTCGCTGACCAGCACCGAGAGGTTAAAGTTGCGCAGCCGCCCGGGCTCCTGCTTGGCGTCAATAAAACGCTCAATGTCAGGGTGATCGCAGGCCAGTACCGCCATCATGGCGCCACGCCGCGCGCCTGCTGACATGATCGTGCGGCACATGGCGTCCCATACATCCATGAAGCTGACCGGGCCCGAAGCATCCGCGCCAACCCCGTGCACCGGGGCGCCGGACGGACGCAACGTCGAAAAATCATAGCCGATGCCGCCGCCCTGCTGCAGCGTCAGCGCGGCTTCTTTCAGATGCTCGAAAATACTGCCCATATCGTCCTGGATCGTTCCCATGACGAAGCAGTTAAACGGTGTAACGGCGCGATCCGTTCCGGCCCCGGCCAGTATCCGTCCCGCGGGCAGAAAGCGAAAGTCCTGCATAGCCATATAAAACCGTCCGGCCCATCGCGTGCGCTCAGCTTCCGGTTCGGGCGCCGCCATGGCGTTGGCCACACGGCGCCAGGTATCGTCCAGGGAGCCCTCGACACACGATCCGTCCGCCGCCTTCAGGCGGTATTTCATGTCCCAGATCTGCTGGGAAAAGGCGGGGGTTGCGGCTGTATCGGTAGACATTCTGGGGCCTATCAACTGCTGGGAAGCTTAATCTAACCCACGCAAGTTACCCAATCAAGTTAAAATGTTCTCGTTATGTTTTCTTTTTCGGCTACCCTTCCGCCAGCAACTTGCCGGTGGCGGTCTCAATGCGTTCTTCCACGGTGGCCATAAAATCCCGCCGATTTAGTCCTGGCGCAATAGGGGGTAAGAACTCCAGTACTATTGTGCCGGGCGGCCGCAAGAATTTGCGCCGGGGCCAGAACAGCCCGGAATTCAGCGCGGCAGGTACGCAGCCCACCCCAAGCTGATGATACATTGCCGCAATCCCGGGCTTGTATTCCAGCTTGCCACCCGCGGGGGCGCGGCTGCCCTCAGGGAAAATCACCAGGGTTTTACCTTCGGCGATACAGCGCTTGGAGTCAGCGATCATTTTCTTGAGTGCGCTGGCGTGGCCGTCACGGTCAACGCGCACCATGCCGGTCGCTATAGTGTACCAGCCAAAAAACGGTATCAGTCCAAGTTCTTTCTTCAGAACATAAACCGGCCTGGGCAGCAGGCTGAGAAAGATGATCGTATCCCACATAGACTGATGCTTGCATGCAATCAGCGCCGGGCTGTTTGCGGGTAAATTTTCCTGTCCGCGAATTTCGATGTGGATGTTGCAGATCCGGCGCAGCCCGAGGTTTACCAACTGTGACCAGACATGCATGACCCGTAATGACGCAGCTTCGGAGACCAGCATGGCGGGCGAGCCCAGTACCGCCAGCAAAGATGTTACGCCATAAAGATAGATGTTAAAGCACAAGGATCGCAGCCACAAAATCATACGGTCCGCCTTCAATCCAGAACCGTGAGTGTGCTCAGCACCGTGAGACGCGCCGTCAGCATTGTGATCAGCGCCGCGCTCAGTGGCGGTAACGCCGCAATCACATAATCAGCGGGTCCAAGCATCAGTCGCCCCATCCACGGCGCCGGATCATCCCCGGTAAGGTACACGACGGCGGCAATCGTCAGGCCAACCGGAACCAGGCCGATCAGGACGCCAATGATGCCGATTCCCAGAAAATGTTTTTGAAACTCTCTGGCGACAAAGCTGTTATGCGCGCCGATCATATGCAGTAGGGCCACCAGTTCATTCTGGCTTTCCAGACTGGCCCGCGTTGCAAAGACGATCACTGCAATAGCCGCCAGCGAGATCATGGCGACAAGTGACCAGCAGATCAGCCGCGCGCTGGTCGCAATCGCCTGCATCTGGTCGCGCCACTGGCGGTGATCGTCTACTTCCACGCCTGGAAACTCTGCCTCCAAACGCTTTCGCAAACTATCAAGATCACCTGCTGGCCTCAGCTCTACGTCAATGAGCTGCGGCAAGGGCAGTTCTCGGACAGCGGCGCTCTGCCCCAGCCATGGCGCTAGTAATGCCTCCATGTCGGACACGTCCAGGGGATGGGCCTGGGCGACCGCGGGATGATCTCGTAAAACGCCGAGAACGGATTTCACCACGGCAGTGCCACTTGCCCCCGACTCGGGCGGAACCTGAACCGTCACTAATTGGTCAAGCTCCGCCGTCCAACGGCCAGTGGCCCCGATCAGCGCCAGCCCGCCAAGTATTGCCAGGCTGGCTAGATAGACATTGACCGCAATTACCAGGGGCAGCAGGCGCGATCCCAGCATATTGCGGGGCAGGATTTTGGAATGGGGAATAATCATCAACTGGCTTTAGCCCGCACCGGGGGTAATTGGCGTAAGTGGCCGCCATCTACCAGATGCAGTTCACCCGCATGATGGCGGTGGCGTTCCAACAATCCCATATCATGGGTCGCTATGAGCAAAGTGGCGCCTTGCCGGTTAAGCTCCATCAGAAGTCCAAGTAACCGTTCGCCGATTTCCGCATCAACGCTTCCAGTAGGTTCATCCGCCAGCAGCAGTTGCGGGCTGGCGACGACAGCGCGGGCAATCGCCACCTGCTGCTGCTCGCCACCCGATAAGAGTTCAGGATAATGATGCAGTTTGTCTCCCAATCCAACCCAGTTAAGCAATTCTTCCACATTGCGGGCATAATCCTGTTCCGCGCGTCCCTCTATGGCCAGCGGCAGGGCTACGTTTTCGAACACGGTCAAGTGGCTGACCAGACGAAAGTCCTGAAAAATTACGCCCACGCGGCGGCGAATTTCGGGTAATTCGGACGCTTCTAGTTGTAAAATGTCCTTGCCAAACATTTCCATGTAACCCCGTGAGGGGCGGTGGCCAAGATAAAGCATGCGTAACAGGCTGCTTTTGCCCGCGCCGCATCGGCCGGTAAGGAAGTGAAAACTTCCCGCCGCCAGGGTGAAGTTGATATTGCTAAGAACTTCCGGCCCGTCTGCATATTGCAGGCCCACATTTTTGACCCGAATCATCAGGCGTCCTCCCGTCTCGAAGATTCCTACACTAGTGCATTTAAGGCCGTTTGCGAACTGCCTCCCATTTATTCAGCGCTGTAAAATAAACTGGAGAGCGGGTATGCTTGCGTAATCCTATCCGGGCGGCCTATATAAAGTTTTCAAATAGATACGCGTAATTAGATGATTCTCACCTGCTCTTCTTGCGCAACGCGATTTCTTGTTGACGCGGCTGCTATCGGTCCAGCCGGCCGTCATGTGCGTTGTGCGCGTTGTCAGCATGGCTGGTTTCAGGAACCAGCCGATGATTTGCCGCGTTTGGTACCGCCAGCCGCGGGGGCTGCTGCGGCAGAGGCATACCCACCGGATACTAGAGCACTTGCCGGCATGGCTGCGCCAGCCGGACGGCCAACACCTCTGCGTCGCGGCGCCAACCTTCCCGCCCTGCCACGCAAGCCCAGCCGTATGGTGGAAGCGCTTTCCTGGGGTGTTCTGGTGCTGTGCGTCGGCGGCCTGCTTGGCGGCGGGTATGTGTTCCGCAATCATGTAATAGACGCCTGGCCACAGGCTGCGAAACTTTATACGGCTCTGGGGGTTGGGACGCCGGTCAGCGAACTGCGGCTTACAGATGTTTCGTTCTCACAAAGCATGCAGCAGGGCCGCCCGGCCCTGACGGTTAAAGGCGTGATCCGCAATGACGGCGCCGCCGAAATTACGGTACCCCTTGTGCTTGTGAAATTGCGTAATGCTGCAGGAAGAGACATTTTTCAATGGACCTACCAATTGCCTGAACCTCTGCTTGGCGCGGGCGCTAAAGTGACATTTGAGTCCAGCACGATTGACCCGCCAGCCGAAGCGCGAAATCTGGAAGTCACGTTTGCGCCTGGGGGTTAGACGCCGCATTTGTACTTTTTTAACCCAGTTAACGCACCGTTAATAAATGGCTCCTAAATAATACTAGGCAATAGCTACGATTCGCGGCCCAGGAGGCCTGCACCCCCAAATTCATAAGGCGTTTTGCCATGGCAAAAATTCTTGTTGCAGAAGATGAACAATCTGTTCGTGAGTTGTTAACCATAGCCCTTCGCCGCAAAGGACACGACGTGCTCGCGGTCGCGGACGGATCCGAGGCGCTGGGCGCGTTGTCTGCAAGCCGCTATGACCTGTTATTGACGGATATTGTGATGCCAGTCGTGGATGGCATCGCGCTGTCGCTACGGGCGGCGCGCGATGATCCCGGTATGCGTATTCTGATGATGACGGGTTATGCGGCGGAACGTCAGCGCGCGCACAATCTGGAAGAACTGATCCATGATGTGGTCTTGAAACCCTTCACCATCGACGAGATCGGTAAAGCTATCGATGCGGCCCTCGCTGCTTAAAGCGCATCCTCAAAACAGCTTCAACAGTCGATCGATATAATTCAACTCTTCAGGTGGACGGCGGCGTTCGCTTGCGCGCTGTTCCAGTTCGCGGCGGATTTGTAGCGCGCGTTCAATGTCGAACTGCTCGGGGATGGCCGCGGCGCCTCCGGAATCGCTGGCCATTGGCCTCCCGAGCGGATCCGTCTCCTGGCGCGCCGCGCCATTTTCATTACCTTCGCCATTTTCCGCCCGGGCCCTGGCATCTTCCTCACGCAACATTTTAGCCAGCGCGCCCGCGCCGGCGCGTAATTGACCCATCGCCTGGCTTTGTTGCTCCACGGCGTTCCCGGTCTTCCCCTTGCGCAACGCCTGCGCCGCTTCGCGCATGGCGCGTTCCGCGCGGCCCAGAGAGTTTGGAGCGCCTTCTTTTGCGGATTGACCAAGCTTCCCCATCAGATCACCCAACGCACCGCGCAATTTTTCCTGATCGCCAGCGAGGCCCCCTTTGCCTGCGCCACCGCTTTCCTCGCCACGCTGACGGTGGGTTTCGTCCTGCAATTGCTGTTGCTGGCGTGTCATGCCGGATAAATCTTTCAGTGCGTCTTCATACAGCTTTTGTGTGGCGCTTTTCGGTGCGCCCGCTTGACCGGGCCGCAAATTCTCCAGCACATTCTGTAATC
>JAUSQH010000331.1 GCA_030652895.1 Alphaproteobacteria bacterium | reverse complement strand
CAGGACCTGCTGCATCGGGGATTTATTCGCATATGAACGAACCTTCCGCACTACCCCAACTTGCGTCCCCACCTGCGCCTTCACCTGCGCCCCCACCTGCGCCTATGGGATTGCTGGCCGAATTGACCCATCGCTGCCCATTGGCCTGCCCTTATTGTTCCAACCCGCTGACACTGGAGCGCGCGGCAGATGAACTGGACACGGACACCTGGCGGCGGATCCTGGATGAAGCGGCGAAACTCGGTGTCCTTCAGGTGCATTTTTCAGGCGGCGAGCCCCTGATCCGCAAGGATCTGGAGGCGCTTATTGCCCATGCCGCCGGGTGCGGATTGTACACCAATCTGATCACCTCGGGCATCGCGCTGACGCAGGCGCGCGCCAACGCGCTTGCCGATGCGGGGCTTGATCATGCGCAATTGAGCTTGCAGGACACGGATGCACAGGGTGCGGACCGGTTCGCCGGGTCCAAAGACACCCTTGCTAAAAAAACGGCGTCTGCCACAATGTTGCGCGCGGCGGATTTACCGCTGACCCTGAACGCGGTGATGCATCGCGGCAATCTGGATCATCTGGAAGCCATGATCGAAACGGCGGTGCATTTTGGGGCCGGGCGGCTGGAGGTGGCGCATGTGCAATATTATGGCTGGGCGTTACGCAACCGCGCGGCGCTGATGCCAACGCGCGCACAGATTGATCGCGCGACCGCTATTGTTACGGCGGCGCGGGCCAGACTGTCAGGCGTCCTGGTTATTGATTATGTGGTTCCAGACTATTACGCCTCACGGCCCAAGGCCTGTATGGGCGGATGGGGGCAACGTTTCCTGAATATCGACCCGGTCGGACGCGTATTGCCCTGTCATGCGGCAACCACAATTCCCGAACTTGTCTTTGACACTGTGCGCGAAAAATCGCTGGCGGAAATCTGGGAAAACAGCTCACCCTTCACCCGCTTTCGCGGCACGCACTGGATGCCGGAGCCGTGCCGGAGTTGCGAACGCAAGGAAATCGACTGGGGCGGATGCCGTTGTCAGGCGCTGGCGCTAACCGGTGATGCGGCGGCGACCGATCCCGCCTGCTCCCTGTCGCCCCGGCATGCAGAAATGTTCACCACCGCGCAAACCGAGGCGGCGGCCCCCGCGCCTAAATTTATCTACCGGCGCGGGAGTGGTGCATAATATAGCCCTACGAAACTTCCAGCCCGCGTAATGCGCCTTCGTCGCGCCAGTCTTCCAAAATCTTGAAAAACTTGACCGGGCCGCCGCCATAGGCCCCGGTCAGAAAGCCATTTCCGGTTTTCTCGGGCTTGCCTTCATTATTGTAATAGCCCGGCGTGCAGGAGGCGAAATAGGCCTCGCCCGCCTTCGCCGCGCGGTGAACTTCCTCCACCCAGCCGTTCTCCGCCTCCGGGGTTGCCTCGATCGCCTTGATATTGCTGTTTCTGGCGTGGTTGACGACGTAGGCAATGTGGTTGGCCTGCTCGTTCAGCATATGGGTAAAGTTCGCTGTACTGCCGGTCTGGATCATGCCCATGAAGAAGCAGTTGGGAAAGCCGTTGGAGAAAAAGCCATGATAGGTTCTTGGACCATCGGCCCATTTGGTGCTGAGCTTCGTATCGCCACGCCCGATAATGTCATAGCCGGAGCGGTTGGTGTACGCGGTGCCAACTTCAAACCCGGTGGCGAAAATGATGCAGTCCACCTCATATTCCGTGCCATCGAACACGATGCCCTTTTCAGTGATGCGATCCACACCCTTGCCGAGCGTATCCACCAGATGGACGTTTGGCCGGTTATAGGTGAACAGATATTCATCGTGGAACGTGGGGCGCTTGCAGAATTGCCGGTAATA
>JAUSQH010000329.1 GCA_030652895.1 Alphaproteobacteria bacterium | reverse complement strand
GATTACGACAAGGAAAAGCTGCAGGAACGCCTGGCCAAGCTGGCTGGCGGCGTTGCGGTTATCCGCGTCGGCGGGATGACAGAAGTAGAAGTGAAGGAACGCAAGGATCGCGATGACGACGCGCTGCATGCAACCCGCGCTGCTGTCGAAGAAGGTATTCTGCCAGGCGGCGGAACAGCGCTTCTGCATGCATCCAAGGTACTGGCCAAGCTTGAGGGCGCAAACAATGACCAGACGGTTGGCATACAGATTATCCGTCGCGCCATTCAGGTGCCATTACGCCAGATTGCTGAAAATGCCGGCGTAGAAGGTTCCGTTGTCGCTGGCCGCCTGATGGACGAGAAAAACTTCAATATTGGTTTTGACGTTCTGTCGGAAAAATATGTCGATATGATTGCCGCCGGCATCGTGGACCCGACCAAGGTCGTGCGCACCGCGTTGCAGGACGCCGCATCGGTTGCCGGTTTGCTGGTCACGACGGAAGTCATGATCGCAGATTGCCCGGCGCCCGACGCTCAGTCCTCTGATCCGCACGCCGGTCATCATCACTAATAATCGGACGGGGGTGCAAAACGTCCCCGGCCCGTAACGTAAATAAAAACGGCCCCGTTCAAAGGGGCCGTTTTTTTTGGCGCGAAGCAATCCTTGAATTGGGGCGCCGCGCCCGGCCAAAATTGGTTCTGCGTACTTTCATTCCTGGCATGTACCTCAATACGATTTCTTAAGCTGTCGCCTACCTGTCGCCGATCAGCACCTCGCGCTTGCCGGAATGGTTGGGCGGGCTGATGATGCCCTGGGCTTCCATCTCTTCGACAATGCGCGCGGCGCGGTTATAGCCAATGCGCAGATGCCGCTGCACCAGACTTGTCGATGCGCGGCCCTGGCGGGCCACCATGGCAACGGCCTGATCATACAACGCGCTATCGCCATCACCGGCCATGCCCATCATGTCTTCGGTGATTTCGCTCTCGTCTTCCGTGGTAATAGCGTCGAGATATTCAGGATGGCCCTGGGATTTCAGGAAGGCCACGGCTTTTTCCACTTCTTCGTCGCTGACATACGGGCCGTGCACGCGGGTTACGCGCCCGCCGCCCGCCATATACAGCATATCGCCCTGGCCCAGTAACTGTTCGGCGCCCTGTTCGCCCAGGATCGTCCGGCTGTCGATTTTCGAGGTGACCTGAAAACTGATCCGGGTAGGGAAGTTCGCCTTGATGGTGCCGGTAATGACATCCACGCTGGGGCGTTGCGTCGCCATGATCAGATGAATGCCCGCCGCGCGCGCCATCTGCGCCAGGCGCTGCACCGCGCCTTCGATGTCTTTGCCCGCCACCATCATCAGATCGGCCATTTCATCGACGACGACAACGATGAACGGCAATGCCGCCAGATCCATTTCCTGTTCTTCAATAATCGGCTGGCCGCTGCCGGGGTCAAAACCCGTTTGAACCGTGCGCTTCAGAATTTCGCCCTGCGCTTCGGCAAGCTGAACCCGCTGATTGTAGGCGGCAATGGAACGCACCCCCAGCTTCGACATTTTGCGGTAGCGGTCTTCCATTTCCCGCACCGCCCATTTCAGCGCCACCACCGCCTTGCCGGGTTCCGTCACGACGGGGGCCAGAAGATGCGGAATGCCATCATAGACGGATAATTCCAGCATTTT
>JAUSQH010000325.1 GCA_030652895.1 Alphaproteobacteria bacterium | reverse complement strand
TCATGGCGCGCCACCATGGCGCCAACGGATTGCAGATTGGCAGCCATTCCTTCGCGCACCAGTGCACGGAACATGTCCTGCTTGCTGTCGAAATACAGATAGACGGTGCCCTTGCTGAGCCCGGCGCGCGCGGCAATGTCCTCAACCCGTGCGGCGTTGAATCCTTTTTCCGCGAACGAGGCCAGGGCCGCGTCCAGAATTTCCTGCGGCCGCGCGTCCTTGCGGCGGCGCCGTTTCGGTCGGCTCTCAGCCATTTTTTGTGCGCGCGCACGTTCCGCAGGCATTGGGTTTTATTTCTCCAAGTTAATTACTGACCAGTTAGTAATTAACTTGGAGTCTAATTGGGCGCCTGTCAAGTGGCCGAGGGGGGCGAAAATCGGTTGTTTTGATCGGGGTAGCGTCACCTGCATGATGACTAGTATAAATTCTTGCAAAGATGATTTGTGAAGCTGTTGCCAATCGCCATTGACGCATGCCTTTGGGCAATGGCGTCATATTCAGCACCGGGAGTGAGGGGCACATATATGGAGCGTGATGTAGGCGTGGCAGGACTACATGGTACGCTGATCCTGCCAGACAAAGCGGATTATGTTCCCGGCGTTCTTATCCTGGCGGGTTCGGGCCCAGTGGACCGGGACGGCAATGTTCCCGGCGCTGAAAATAATAGTCTCAAATTACTGGCCCGCGGGCTTGCGGCGCGGGGCGTCGCCTCGTTGCGCGCTGACAAGCGCGGAGTAGGTGGCAGCCTCGCCACCGAGACGCGCGAGGAAGACCTGCGATTTAGCACCTACGTGGACGACGCAGAGGTTTTGCTCAACTATTTGTGTGCGGAGGAAAGAATATCGCGGGCATTCCTGCTGGGACATAGCGAGGGGGCGCTTGTTGCGACACTCGTGGCTCAGCGGGCTGAAATATCCGGGTTGATCCTGATTGCGGGGGCCGGCCGGCCGGCAGCGCAAGTTATTGAAAGTCAATTATCTGCGCCACATGTTTCCGCATCCCTGCTACAGGCGTCAAGCCGCATCGCCGCCAAGCTGGAGCAACAAATGCCGGTGGCCGATATTCCTACTGAATTGAGCGGCCTTTATCGCCCAAGCATGCAAAATTATCTTATGTCCTGGTTTCCTATCAACCCGGCCCGGGAACTTGCCAAAACTCGATGTCCTGTATTGATCGTACAGGGAGGCACGGACCTGCAAACCGGGTTCGCTGACGCCCAGCTTCTCGCCCGCGCGCGTCCAGAATCAAAACTTGTCCTGATCGCTGGGATGAATCATGTGCTGAAACAGTCGCCAATGGAGCGGACGGCCAACCTCCAAACCTATGCAGCGCCTGATTTACCGCTCGCCCCGGAATTGCTTTCCGCAATCGAAGATTTTCTTCAATAGAAATTGGGACCGCGGGTTCGCCGCCCGTGCCACCATGTTTTTGATATCGGAGGCGGCTAGAGCGTATCACCGCCAGGCATCTCACATGATGAGATCTGCAAGACAGTTTGCGTCGAAGGACGTATGCAGAGGGAGCGCTGCGGTCATAAAATTCGGACACTGAACGATTGCCTCTAAACAGATGGTGCCGCAGTAATGGAGTTATTGCCTTCAACCTTGTACGTCCTGGTGCTTCTGGCGGCGGTTGCCCATGCGGTATGGAATTCGCTGGTCAAGACTTCCAGTGACCGGCTGCTGATGATGGCTGTGATCCGGCTGGTGGGGCTGGTTTTTGGCCTCGCCATACTGCCCTTCGCGCCATGGCCGGGACCCGATGTTTGGATATGGCTGGCCTGTGCGGTGGTTGCCCATTACGCCGCCTATGCCTTGCTGATCGAATCCTATCGCATTGGCGATCTCAGCCTGGTCTATCCTATTGTCCGCGGGGCTGCCCCGATCCTGCTGGCGCTGATTGCGTATCTGTTTATTGGTGAACGCCTCAATTCCGGGCAGATGGCGGCGGTCGCGCTGGCGTCGTTGGGTATCCTGGTGCTGGTTAGCGGCAAGGGCGGCGATCTGACGGCAATCGGGCTTGCTCTTGCGACAAGTATCGCCATCGCCACCTATTCATTGTTCGACGGGATAGGGGTGCGCGCCAGCCCCAGCGTTTTGGGCTTCATGGCCTGGCTGGAAATATTGACGGGTGTTGGCGTGCTGGGCTTTACTCTGATGCGGCGGCGAAAGGCTATTCTGCCGTTTGTGCAGGCCAGCGGATTTACCGGGGTCTTTGCGGGTGCGCTGTCGATTGGCGGCTATCTCGCATTTCTGGCGGCAGCCAAAGTGCTGCCGCTGGCGCCGGTT
>JAUSQH010000317.1 GCA_030652895.1 Alphaproteobacteria bacterium | reverse complement strand
TTGGTGCCGACAAACAGCACACGTCCGCCGCCCGCGACCACATCGCGCACGGTTTCCAGCGCGCGGTACAGCAACGGCACGGTCTGGGTGAGGTCAATCACATGAATATTGTTACGCGCCCCGAACAGAAACGGAGCCATTTTCGGGTTCCAGCGGTGGGTCTGGTGGCCGAAATGTACGCCTGCTTCAAGAAGCTGGCGCATGCTGAAATCTGGCAATGCCATTTACTTTTTCCTTTTACCGGTTATGCCGCCGCAGGAGTTGGTCCCATTACAGGACACCGGTTCGACGCGCCGGAATGCCAATCAGGGGCTGTTCCCTTTGATCTTCCTAGGAAATTCAAGAGTACCGGACGCCGCAACCTGCGTGAGGTTTAAAGCGGGCTATATAGGGCGAATCTGCTGACAAGGCAAGCAGTTTAGCGGATAATCAGCATTCCTGCACGTCAAGGACTCCGTGTATGGCGGCCAGGGCGCCGCGCACTCTGGGGCCCACGGCGTAGTTGCCCGGGAGGCGCATTTCGACTTCCTTACGCTGTTCCTGGCCCAGCAAGACCAGATGCACATAGCCTTTGCCCTGCCCCGCCGACTTCAGGCGGTCCTGCAGACCGGCCAATGGTTGGGTGCCGTTCACAAACACCCGCAAGCCGCCAATCGATGTTTCGGCGAGTTTTTCAACGCCTTGCAGGGATTGGGCGGTCAGCCGGGGGCGGTCGCGGTCCAGTTTGCCGGTAACGTTCATGACCACCAGATTGCCGGGCTCCAGCAGTTCGCGGTGGGCGTTGAGCAGTTCACTGAACAAAGTTACTTCATATTCGCCGGATTGGTCGCTAAGGGTGAGGAAGACGAACGGATTACCGCGCTGAGAGCGTTGCTCGCGCTTGGCGACAATGGTGCCCGCCAGTTTGGCGGGGCGTTCGGCTTCGTCCAGCCGCTCAAAAAATTCCGCATAGGGCGTCACGTTGGCGCGCATCAGCACGCTGCTGTAGTCGTCCAGCGGGTGCGCCGACAGGTAGAAACCCAGCGCGTCAAATTCCGCCTTCAGCTTCTCGATGGGCGGCCATCCATCCGTAAGCGGAAGTTTCAGTTCGCGGCGTTGCTGTACGCCATCCGTTGCGAACAAATCGGTCTGACTGCTGCTGCGCGCTGCCGCTGCCGCGTTACACAATGCCAGAACCGCGTCCGCGCCCGCCAGAAGCTGCGCGCGGTTGGGGTTCAACACGTCAAACGCACCCGCGCGCACCAGAAATTCAAAACTGCGCTTGTTCAGCAAGCGCGGATCAACGCGGTGAATAAAATCTTCTATATCCGTGAACGGACCATTGGCTTCGCGTTCCGCCACAATACTGCGCATCGCCTGCGCGCCCACATTGCGCACCGCCCCAAGGGCGTAATAGATCGCGCCGTCGGCAGTGCAGAAATCGGCGTCGGACCGGTTAATGTCCGGCGCGTTGACGGCGATGCCCAGGCGCGCCGCCTCCTGGCGGAAGATATTCAGCTTATCCGTATTGCCCTGATCCAGCATCATCGAGGCGGCCAGAAACTCCACGGGATGATTGGCCTTCAGATAGGCCGTCTGATAGGCAATCATCGCATAGGGGGCCGAGTGACATTTGTTAAAGCCATAGCCCGCGAATTTGTTGACCAGTTCAAAAATATTTTTGGCTATAACCGCATCGACGCCGCGCTCAATGGCCCCGTCGATGAAACGGGCGCGCTGGGCGTCCATTTCCGTCTGGATCTTTTTACCCATGGCGCGGCGCAGCAGATCGGCTTCGCCCAGGCTATAGCCCGACAGCACCTGGGCGATCTGCATCACCTGTTCCTGATAGACGATCACGCCGTAGGTTTCAGACAGGATCGGTTCCAGCAGCGGGTGCGGATAGACGACTTCTTCCTGGCCGTTTTTGCAGGCGATATATTTGGGAATATCGTCCATCGGGCCGGGGCGGTA
>JAUSQH010000313.1 GCA_030652895.1 Alphaproteobacteria bacterium | reverse complement strand
GCCGGGAATCAGGCCGTGGCAGATGCGAACCAGCGCCGTGACGTTGACGGCGAAGCTGAGCCGGAAGTCATCGGCCGGGACTTGTTGCCAGTCGGCGCGGAACGGCGTCATCAGCGCCGCGTTGTTGTAGACGATGTCGATGCCTGGCGTGCGCGCCAGCACCGCAGTCACCAGCGCGTCCACCTGTTGTTCGTCCGCGAGTTCGGCAGCGAACTGGCAGGTCTGCACGCCCATGGCTTTGAGCTCGGCTGCCAGCGAGTCGGTGTGTGCGATGGCACGGCTGTGCAGCGCGACGTTGCAGCCGCGTTCGGCCAAGCCCAGGCAGACCTGCCGCCCGACGCCCCGGCTGGCGCCGGTGACCAAGGCCCACTTGCCGCTGATGTCTGCCTTTTTCATGTCGATGGGGATGGTGTTGAGGCAGCGATTCTCGCCACAGGCCGTGCGTGGAAGTTACAAGCTGGTTTCGGCCAGCGCAGGACTCAAGCTTTCAGCCCGCGCTATACCCATGCAGCCGGTCGTCGCCGCTGGCCGCATGCACGCTGGCGTTGAACGAGATGATGATGCGCTCGGCCTGGCCGTCGTATGGCAGCGCCTGGTGCGCCAGCCAGGACGGGAAGAGCAGCAATTGGCCAGGCAGCGGTTCGATGTCGACATGCGGCGGCTGCAGGTAGGCGTTGCCGAGGTCGACTTGGGCGCCGCCCAGCTGCGCGAAAGGCGGGCCGTAGCAGCGCGTGACGCCGTTGGCCGCGCCGTAGACCGGGTGTGCGATGCGCTGCTCGGGCGTGTCGACCTGCACGCAGTAGACGCCCGACCACGAGCAGTTGCCATGGGTGTGCACGTCGTGGAAGGCGCCGCCGTTGCTGCACTGGAACCACATGCCTTCGATGGCGACGCGCAAGTCCACGCCGGCTGCCGGCCAGGCGCCGCGGTTGGCGGCGCTGACGGTGTCGCGCAGGCTTTCGACGACGAAGCGCACAAAGCCCTGCCACTCGGGCAGCTGCACACGTTTGAGCAAGTCGTCGTCGCTGGCGAAGAAGGCGCCCGGCGCCGCGCCACGCGCATGGCTTTGGGTGGCGCGCAGCACGCCTAGCACACGCACCAGCAAGGGGTTCAGCGCGCCGGCATCGCCATGCTGGTGCAGGCCGA